>JACXUF010000030.1 GCA_014764105.1 Sulfuricurvum sp.
CAATAACCATGATGAAATATAGAATTTAAACCTTTTGTAAGAAAGGGGAGTTCATAATGACGATAAGGTTACTAGGGTAATCTAAAATACTACAACTCAGGGAGTTTTTGTGAAACGTTCAGGTTTTACGATGATCGAATTAATCTTCGTTATCGTTATCTTAGGTATTTTGGCGGCGGTTGCGATTCCACGTCTATCTGCGACACGTGATGATGCAGCGGCAGCTCGTGTTGTAGCTGAGGTGGATCAAATAGTCAAGAACATTAGTGCGGATGCGGTGGCTCGAGGGAGTTTGGTAGCAAACTTAAATGATGTAGCAGGCGGAGGCGTTGCAAGTTCTAATAACGTTGATATTAATGCAAGTAGTACAGTAACGTGTGCTACAGTTCAGAGAACAAATAATAACATCATAACTATTCATCCTAGCGGTTCTACAGACACTAAGTGTTCTTTGCTAAACTCAAAATATCCTAATGATGTAAATATCAGTGTCCTTGGAATATCAGTAGTACGCTAATCTAAAACTATTCCCACTCAGGAGTGGGGAGTAGGTATTTTTATTGATTTGATTTTTGCGGTTGATTTTCAATCCTAAAATTCAGATCAATCAGGATTGTAGGATGAAACGAAGTGCTTTTACAATGATCGAAGTGGTTTTTGTGATCGTTATATTAGGGATTTTAGCCGCCATTGCGATACCAATGATGTAACGTTTACCTATACACAGGGGACTGGAAGTTTTGATTGTAACCATGCCGATGCAAACTGTAAACTTTTAACCGAATAACAATAGTACACATTGAAATATTTTTATGCAGTAGCCCTCTTGGGCTCTCCTCTTGAACCTCTTACGTATCACTCCGAAACTCAGTTAGCTATCGGTGCCGAAGTAGATGTGAGCCTCTCTGGACGTTCTCTCAAAGGTGTCATCATTGGTGAATCGAGCAAGCCTGATTTTACGACACAGCCGATCGGTGAATCTACTACCTATTTTTATTCCGATGTCCAAATTCAGAGTGCTACTTTTATCAGTGATTACTATGGTTGCTCACTAGGTGAAGCGTTGAATCTGTTTATCCCCTATCTGATCGGGGTAAGCAATAACAATGGATTCCCGATTCAATCGAGAATGAGTGGGGGTATCACCCTCTGCGATGCACAATCTCAAGCTCTTGATTTTATCCGATCTCGCAACGTGTCCCTTTTGTTTGGTGATACGGGTGCAGGGAAAAGCGAAATCTACATGAAGCGGATGGATGAAATTTTGGGTAGCGGGAAGCGGTGTTTGCTCCTCCTCCCCGAGATCTCCCTCACTCCGCAGATGGAGAAGCGATTTCGTAACCATTTTGGTGATGCGGTGGTGTTGTGGCACTCTAAAATGACTCCGAAACAAAAAAAGGTGACGCTGGAAAAAATCTATAACAAAACGGCACATATCATTGCGGGTCCTCGATCGGCACTCTTTTTGCCGATAGATGATTTGGGGCTGATTGTGGTGGATGAAGAGCATGATGAGAGCTATAAATCCTCCTCCCGTCCCCGCTACAATGCGCGCGATATGGCGCTCTATATCGGTAATCTCCTCAAAATACCGGTAGTGCTTGGGAGTGCGACACCGAGTGTGAGCTCGTATGCCAAATTTCCCTCTTTTCGGTTGAGGGGGGGGTTTTTTGCATCCAAACGGACGTTTTTGTTTGAGCCCTCTTTGGAGGCATTGACACCGAAAATTGATACCAAAGTGATCGAAAATCACACTTCCGGTCATCAGGGGATTGTTTTTATACCGACGAGGGCGAATTTCAAATACACCGTATGTGATAGTTGTGGTTACCATGTCGAGTGTCCGTTTTGCAGTGTGGGGATGAGTCAGCATAAAAACTCCCGTGCTCTCAAATGCCACTACTGCAACTACACCGAGGTGCTCCCTCAAGTGTGTCCGAAATGTCAAAGCGGTTCGTTGCTTACGATGCGGCTGGGGACGGCGGAGGCGGTGGAGCATTTGAGTAAGCTCTCAGAGAGTCTCAGGGTGCAGCAGTTTGACCGCGACGTCATCACGACCCAAAACAAACTTATCAAAGTGCTTGAGGCATTCAACAATCGAGAGATTGATCTCTTGGTTGGGACGCAAATGCTCTCAAAGGGGCACGATTATCATGATATTACCCTTGCGGTAGTGATGGGGATCGATCATCTCCTAGCCCAAAGTGACTATCGTGCACGGGAGAGGGCATTGTCACTACTCATCCAGATTGCGGGGCGTAGCGGAAGAAAACAAGATGCACTCGTATGGGTACAAAGTTTTAATGAGCCGTTTTTTCGAGAGTATTTGGACGATTATGAGAAGTTTTTGATCGATGAAATAAAAATCAGAGCAGATAAATATCCTCCGACCAAAAGATTGGCACGATTGCTCTATGCACACAAAAATGGGATGAAAGCAAAAAGGGAGATGGAGAAGGCGCTACAACAGTTGAAGCAGATAAGAGAGGTGCAGATTGTGGGTTATGGTGCGTCACCCATCGAGAAAATTGCCGGTAAATACCGTTTTCAAATTCTTCTCAGAGCAGATAAAGCAACCTCTTTGATCCGTGCGATTAAACAGGTTAAAACAGCTCTTTGTGAGATTGATATGGATCCGATAGAATTTACGTAACTTTATTTTAACATCAAAATCGTTACAATCTATCCCATGATAACACGCTACCCAACTAAACAAATTTTTGTCGGTAATGTTGCCATCGGCGGTGATGCACCCGTATCGGTTCAGTCTATGACCTACTCTAGGACGGCGGATATTGCCGCTACGGTGGAGCAGATCAATCGCCTCCATTTTGCAGGATGTGACATCGTCCGTGTTGCTGTCCCCGATGAGGAGGATGCCTACGCCCTCAAAGCGATCAAAGAGCAGACGACGCTCCCGCTCGTCGCTGATATCCATTTTAACTACCGCCTCGCCCTCATCGCAGCACAGAGTGTGGATTGTATCCGATTTAATCCTGGAAACATCGGGGAAAAATCGCGTATTCGTGAGATCGTCAAAGTGTGTCAGGAACGCAATATCCCAGTCCGTATCGGGGTGAATGCTGGGAGTCTGGAAAAAGAGTTTGAACAGCGCTACGGCGCAACGGCAGAGGGGATGGTTGCCTCTGCGGAGTACAACATCAAATACCTCGAAGATCTCGGATTTACCGATATTAAAGTCTCTCTCAAGGCAAGCGACGTTCAGCGCACCGTCGAAGCGTATCGTCTTCTCCGTCCCAAAAACAACTATCCGTTTCATTTGGGGGTAACCGAAGCGGGGACGGTATTTCATGCGACGATCAAGAGTGCGATAGGGCTTGGGACGCTACTACTGGAGGGGATCGGCGATACGGTGCGCGTCTCAATTACTGGAGAGCTTGAAGAGGAGGTCAAAGTGGGTCGCGCCATCCTCAAAGACAGCGGGGTAGCTAAAGAGGGTCCCAATATCATCTCGTGTCCCACATGTGGACGGATTGAAGCAGATCTAGTATCTGCCGTTTCGCTCATTGAAACCAAAGTTAAACACATCAAAAAACCGCTCGATCTCTCGGTGATGGGGTGTGTCGTAAACGCCATCGGAGAAGCAAAACATGCCGACGTAGCGATCGCGTATGGAAAAGGATCGGGACTGGTAATGGTTAAAGGGGAAGTGGTTGCCCGTCTGGATGAAGATAAATTGGTTGATCGTTTTGTCGAAGAGGTGGAAAAAATGGCAAGAGAAGAGGATTGATGGAAGAGTCTCTCTATAACTTAGCCTTTGAGCGTTCCATCTTGAGTTCCATCATCTTCGATCCTGCGCAGTTTGATGAATTTGATGCAGTATTAAGCCCAGAAGATTTTTATCTCGCTGCACATCAGGAGATTTACCGTGCCATGCTCTCTTTGGCGCATCGTGATCTCCCTATAGACGAGGAGTTTATCCGCAAAGAGCTCACCGCAAAGCAAAAATTTGATGAGCGAGTGATGGTGGAGATCCTCACAGCTAATCCAATCGCCAACACCAAAGCCTACGTTCAAGAGATCAAAGACAAAGCGATCAGGCGCCATCTCTTGACCCTCACCACTGAGATCAAACGGGTGACACTCGAAGAGGAGTTAAGTGGTGTCGATGTGGTCGATTTGGTCGAGAAAAAACTCTACGAAATTACCCAAAGCTCCCAAGCGACCGATTTTAAAGATGCGCCGTCGATTGCCGAGGATACGCTAGCCTATATCGATGAGATGAAAGCCCGAGGTGATTCGGTTCTTGTCGGGGTCGATACGGGATATGCAGAGCTGAACAAAATGACAACGGGATTTGGTAAGGGGGATCTTGTCATTGTCGCCGCCCGTCCGGCAATGGGGAAAACCTCATTTGCCCTCAATATGGTTCAAAACCTCCTTGATAAAGGGAAGGGTGTTGCGTTCTTCTCGCTGGAGATGCCAGCGGAGCAGTTGATGCTGCGCCTCCTCAGTGTTCAAACCTCGATTCAGCTTCAACGCCTTCGCGTCGGGGATATGAATCCGCAAGAGTACAAACAGTTAAGCGATGCAGTCGATAAAATGCGTCACTCCAAGCTGTTTGTTGACGACTGCGGTTCGGTCAATATCCATCAGCTCCGCTCTAAGCTCCGCAAACTCAAATCGCGTCACCCCGAGATCGAACTTGCCGTCATCGATTATCTTCAGATTATGAATGGTACGGGAGGAAAAGATCGTCACTTAGAGGTGAGTGAGATCTCTCGTGGCTTGAAAATGTTAGCACGTGAACTGGAGATCCCCATTGTTGCTCTCTCTCAGCTCAATCGCGGACTCGAATCGCGCGCCGATAAACGTCCGATGCTAAGTGATATCCGTGAATCTGGATCGATCGAGCAGGATGCTGATATCATCCTTTTTGTTTACCGCAATGATGTTTATCTTTACAAAGAGGAGAAAGAGCGGGAAAAAGAGGCAATAGCCGCCGGAAAAGAGTTTATCAGTAAATACGTCGAAAAAGATGAAGAGGAGGCTGAAATCATTATCGGCAAGCAGCGTAATGGTCCAACAGGGCACATAAAGCTCATGTTTCAGAAAAAATTTACCCGCTTTGTCGATCGTCCAACTTTTGGTGCAGCACAGATTGTTTATGAGAGCATTGACATGAAAAGTGCGACGATGAATATCGATGAGGGTGTTGAAAACGTTTCGATGCCTATCATTTAGCAAAATATATGTCTAAATTAGAGCGCGTCGACCTTTTTAACCGCAAAAGTGGCTTGCTCTTTACCCTCTTTCTTCTCATTATCCTATCCCTTTCCCTCTCTTATGAATATTTCCAATTTACCAAACTCAAAACATTCGACGATCCTTTGGTTCGCGCCTCCGTCATCGATCAAGAGGTAAGGATGATTGGTGACAAACCAAAAACCTCTATCAAGCTCCGACTCGAAAACGGCACCACGGTGCGATGCGCTATGTCACCATATGTGCGCGATTTGCGGGGGCGGGAGGTTTTGGTAGAACTCCAAGTGGCGAAAGTAACTTTTTTGGAGTATCTTCGGGGGATCCATACGAGGGGGGTGATCGTGGAGGTCTATCCATCTTTGAGCCTCAAAGAGAGGTGGTATCGCACCATCGCCTCCTCCCATGAAGATTCGTGGATGAAAGAACTTTATGGTGCTTTATTCGTAGCGACCCCTATGTCTTATGAGTTTCAGAGTTTAATCGGGGGGATGGGGCTGAGTGCGGCAATATCGATCAGCGGATACCATTTTGCGATCCTTTCGATGATCGGTTTTTTTCTGCTGCGTCCGGTGTACCGTGCAGTACACAATCGCTATTTCCCTTATCGTCACGGTAACCGAGATATCTATTTTGTTATTTTGATTGTGTTGGGATTTTATCTGTGGGCATTGGAGTTTAATCCCGCGATGGTACGATCGTTTGGGATGATTGCGGTGGGGTATTGGTTCTATGATAGGGGGGTGAAAATCATTTCGTTTCAAACCCTATTTGTGACGATTGGGCTGTTACTTGCTTTTTTTCCTAAGCTCTTTTTCTCTATGGGATTTTGGTTTAGCGTGTATGGGGTGTTGCTGATTTTTATTTTTATACGATATTATGAGCATTGGAAGGGTTGGCAGATATTTTTGGCTCTCAATGTTTGGCTTTATATCACGATGTTGCCGATATCGCTTTCGATTTTTGGGACATTTAGCTGGATTCATGCTTCCTCGATTGTTTTGAATATTCTCTTTAATGTTTACTATCCTCTCGTATTGATATTACACGGAATCGGACAAGGAGAGCTACTTGATCCGTATTTGTTGGAGATGTTTGAGCGTGCACAAGTTGTCAATGTGACCATTGCGATGAGTGTCGGATGGTTGAGTGTCGTTTTGGCGTTAGGGGCGATTTGGAGAAAAGAGGCTTTTTGGTCTTTGGGGTTTTTGGGTATTGCTACTTTTGGTAGCGCGGTTTATCAGATAGCATAGTTTCATCCCGTAGATGACAATAATCCATGAGACGTAAATCCATAGAAAGAAAAAGATAAGAGCTGAAAACGAGCCGTACATTGTAGCATAGGTTTTGTTATAAAAAACGTATTGGATGAAACTGTTTTTTGCCAATCCCCAAACTGCGGCGACGATAAACGAACTTATTGCTGATGCTTTGATCGAAACGTCGGCATTGACGGCGATTTTGTAGATAAGAAAGAAAATCCCCCACAGCAATAGAAATGGAAAAATCGAGAGGGCGCTTAGGGCAAAACCGCTGACATGGGTTTCTAAATAAGCTTTGAGACTCATCGATGCAATCAAAATGATCGGGGTGAGTGTGATGAGGGTCCAATAGGTGGTGATAGCATCCCAAATGCCCCGTTTGGAAGCTTTGAAGATTTTTCCGACGATATGTTCGAAGTTTTGAAAAAAGAGCAGCGACGAGATAATCATCGTCGTAAACCCGATAATCCCAAGTTGAACCGAATTTTTGAAAAACGAATCGAGATAGCCAGCAATAGTGGCGGTTTGTACCGGCATAATGTTTTCAAAGATAAAAATTTGGATTTTGGCGTATTGATCTTGGAAAATGGGGACGTTGGCGATGAGGCTTAGCGAAATGATGAGGAGTGGTACGACGGTAAAAATCGTATAAAAGCTAAGGCTCGAAGCATAGACGGTAATCTCCCGATCAAATAGCATCATAAAAAAGAGGCGAATATGTCTTAGAGCCGCTTTGAGATTCATCAATTACTCAAGCCCCATTTTCCTCGGGTTGAGGATGTTGTTGGGATCAAACGCCTTTTTGATCGATTGGAATAACGCCATCTCTTCGGGGGTGAACGCCATCCCCATGTAGGGGGCTTTGGCTAGACCGATACCGTGTTCTCCGCTGAGGGTACCGCCTAGATCGATGGTTGCTTGGAACACCTCTTCGATTGCCTGATAGCCTATTTTGACCTGTTCGGGATCTTTGCCGTCCACCATAACGTTAGTATGGACGTTCCCATCCCCCGTATGTCCGAAGCAGGGGATTTTTATGTTATATTTATCGGCAATGGCGTAGAACTTCTCTAGGAGTGCTGGCAGTGCTGAACGGGGAACTGTGACATCTTCGTTGAGTTTTTTGCTACCGTAGACCGAGAGAGATTGGCTAGCGTTACGGCGGGCGAACCACAGATCGGAAGCTTCTTGTTTGTCTTGCGCGACTTTAAAGGTGCTACATCCGTTGTCACGGAAGACCCGCTCGATTACTTCGAGCTGAAAATCGAGATCCTCTTCGAGGTTTCCGTCCACATCGGTGACGAGGATTGCTCCAGCTTCGATCGGTAGTCCTTTGGAGTAGGTTTGTTCCACCGCACGGATGGTGAGATTGTCCAAAAATTCCATAGCAACAGGGGTGACACCGCTCGCCATCGTTTTATAAACCGCTTCCATTGCCTCATGGACGGTGGGGAAGATCCCCATTGCTGTTTTGGTCATTTTGGGTTTGGAGAGAAGTTTGAGGGTCACTTCGGTGGTTACTGCCAATGTCCCCTCGCTGGCGATCAGAATCCCTGCGATGTTATACCCTGCGACATCTTTGATTGTCTTTTTGCCAGCTTTAATGATATCACCATTGGGGAGAACTGCACGGATCGCCATGACGTAATCTTTGGTAATGCCGTATTTTGCGGCGCGCATACCCCCAGCATTTTCGTTGACGTTGCCGCCGATGGTTGAATACTCCTGTGATGCAGGATCGGGCGGATAGAATAACCCTACCTCTTCGACCGCTTTTTGGAGCTCTTTATTGATCACCCCTGGTTGGACGACGGCAACCATGTTTTGCATGTCGATCTCTAAGATTTTATTCATGTGTTTTTCAAACGCCAACACGATTCCGCCGTTAGCTGGGAGTGCACCACCTGTAAAACCGCTCCCTGCACCACGCGGGACGATTACAATACGATTCTCGTTACAGTAGCGGAGGATATCGCTGACATCCTGCTCATGTCGGGGAAATAACACCGCATCGGGTTCGAATCGTTCGCGGGTTGCATCGTAACTGTAGGCGATTAAGTGAGCCTTGTCGCTGTAAACGTTCTCTTGGCCAAGCAGTGTGGTAAAAAAATCCAAAGCGTTAGCGCTCAACATTGGTTATTCCTTGATCTCAAAATAGCGCAATAGTGCGCTTTTTTCACTAAATTTTGCTTTGTAGAGCTCATATAATTCTTTGTTTTTTGAATTGTTTAAAGCAATGAGTTCGAGATAATAAGGCTCATAGCTATCCAATCGTGAACTCCCCTCACCCCACCATGCCGCTCGGATAGTAGGGATACGGCTGTAAAACGGAGAAGAGGATTTTTGCTCTTTTTTGAGTGACGGTGCTGTTTGCAGAAGTGTAAAGCTTTTGCAGTCGAGGGTAAAGAGGGTATCGGCACTGTGTACGTACAAGAGTCCGATCGAATTTGCGGTGCAGTAACGGTTGAAATCTTCTTTTAAAGGGGTAGGATGCCCCTTGTAGGAGAGGTAGGTTGCGTAATTGTCTGGATGGATCCATTCGATTCCTGAGATACTTTTGGTAATGGTATCATAGGTTTCGTCGTTGGGGGCAATCAGAAGAGCGCGTCCGTAGTCGCTTGCCAATACGGCAACGTCGGATGGTTGAACTAACCAGTTTCCGCCAGGGAGTGAGTTTTGGCGTAAGCTATCGTATTTACTGAGTTTGAGGATCGCTCTTCCATTGGAGGGATTAAATTGCTCAACATGTGCATTGGCGATAATGGTACTATGGGTGGCATCAAATGTCCGAACAATAACACCACTCATCCCTTCGCGTACATTTTCGGCGATTATCGTCGCACGGGAATTTTGAACGTCAAGCAACGGTGCTGTAATAGAGGAGGCATTCAAAACACCCCAAGCGAGTAAAGTAGTGAGCCAGATGCGCATCATGGTAACCTTTAGGTAAAGTAAGTAATAGTGATTATAGCTTATCACATCTTTGTAAATGGAATTTTTGCTATCATTTAAATCTTTTTTATTTTGATCAAGGATGAGAATGGGTCGTTTTTTTGCTTTGTTACTTTTGCCTCTTCTCCTCTTTGGCGATACGGTTAAACATTTCAAATGGAAAGACGGAGAGAGTTTTCTTGCCTTTTTGGAGCGTAAAAAGCTCCCTCTCTCAGTCTATTATAATCTCGATAAAGATGATCAAAAACTAACCGAAGATATCCCGTTCAATGCCAATTGCCAGATGGTGGTTGATACTAAAAACTTTATTCGTCAAATTTTGATCCCTGTCAACGACGAGCTTCAGCTGCAAATCTATCTAACACCGAAAAAACGGTACGAGATGAAAGTGACTCCGATCATCAGTGAAGAGTATACCGAAACCCTCTATCTTCCGATCCAGACGCTCCCTTATGATGATATTTTAAAAACGACGGGATCGAAAAATCTCGCTTCGGTTTTTGTCAAAATGTTTAAAGGGAAAGTTGATTTTCGTAAAGGTTTGCAACCAGGTGCCCCAATTATCATGGTATACACCCAAAAATACCGTTTGGGCAAACCGTTTTCAATGCCAGAGGTTCATGGGGCAATGGTTGAGGTAAACGGCAAACGGATAGCGATTTATCGACATACCGACGGGCATTTTTATGATGAAAAAGGGGGGCAGCATGAGAAGTTTATTTTTAAACTTCCGATGCGCAACGCCCGTATTACCTCCCGTTTTACAAAACGGCGCTATCATCCGATATTGCACCGTTATCGCGCCCATTTGGGAGTCGATTTTGGTGCCCGTCCGGGGACACCGATTCTTGCAACTGGGGATGGACGGGTGATTTATGCTGGATATTTGAATGGTTATGGAAAGACAATCAAGATACGTCATAGTAACGGTTTGACGAGTCTTTATGCCCACCAAAAATCGTTTAAAAAAGGGGTGCACTTGGGTTCAAGAGTGAAACAGGGTGATATTATCGGTTATGTTGGCTCATCGGGACTCTCATCGGGACCACATCTTCATTTTGGAATGTATCGAGGAAGTACCGCAATCGATCCACTCAGTGTTATGAAGAAAAAAACCGAAGGATTCAGCGGCAAAGAGCGTAAAGCATTTTTGGCAATTCGCAATAAGATGGATGCCAAATTTAGAAAAGCATTAAAAACGAAACCGATTCGAAAACCCTATTTTGATTTCTACGAGACCTATTATGTCGATAGTGAAACGTTTAAACCCAAACCTTTTTAAAGAGGGATTATGATCAGCGATGTCAAGATTGTCGAATGTACCGATTCGGTATATGTTCAGCCAAAACGGATGGAGTACCTACAAGATGGCATTCGTAAGCGATGGGATATGGTAGGAGTCCATGATAGTGTAGCGATTTTGCTCTATCATGAAGAACATCATAGTTTGATCGTTGTCAAGCAGTTTCGTCCCCCCATCTATCTTAAAAACGGTGATGGATACACCTACGAGTTGTGTGCTGGCATCGTTGATAAAGATAAATCACTGGTTGAAATTGCCCATGAAGAGATACTTGAAGAGTGTGGATATGATGTACCTTTGGATCGGATCCAAAAGGTGACTTCGTTTTATACGGCAGTTGGATTCGCTGGATCGGTGCAAACCCTCTACTGTGCTCGTGTAAGTGAATCGATGCGTGTCAGTAACGGCGGGGGTGTCGATATAGAGTCGATCGAAGTGGTCGAGGTTCCTTATGGTGATGCTAAAGCGTTTGTGATGGATGAGACCAAAGCCAAAACGCCCGGATTGATGTTTGGCTTTGGGTGGTTTTTGGAGAATGAAGAGTTGACGAAACGTTGATGCCCCGAAGGGCATGGATTAGAATTTATACGCTACGGTAGTGTAAAAGTTGCGACCTGGTTCGTTGAGGACAAGTGGATCTGTTCCATTAAAACCAATTAGCTGATTGCCAATATAGCTGTTATTGATTGCATAGGTTTTATCAAAAAAGTTATTGATTCCTGTCATCAAAGAGAAGCCATTACTAAAATCGTGTCCATATTTGAGGTTTAAGATACCATATCCGCTGATTGGTTTTTCACCGTTGTCTTCATCGATTGTTTGACTTTTTGCTCCAATCCATTCGCTCATGAGATAATTGATACCATCATCCATAACCAATGCAACACGCCCTTTGAGTGGCGGGATTTCTGCTAAGTCTTTATCCGTGTCTCCTATTTGACTGGGATCTTTTTTCTCCCCTTTTTGTACTGCTATACCCGTTTCGATTCTCCATTCTTTGTTAAGAAGGTAGTCTGCGCTAATATCACCACCATAAATTTTTGCATCAATATTTGCCCAAGTGCTATCATATGCATAAATATAATCTTTTAGGTCGCTATAAAACGCCATCGCTTTAAGGTGAAAATTTTTAAATGTAGTCTCG
>JACXUF010000180.1 GCA_014764105.1 Sulfuricurvum sp.
TTAGTTTTTATTATGCAAATGATACTTAAAAATGATAAAATTCCATTTAAAATAAGTTGTTAGGTGCAATTTAGAAACAATACTTCATGCAGGATCGTTTGATTTTCTTGACGCTTTACGATGATTAAAAATCAAAATCCTTCCTTCAGTATTGTTTCTAAATTGAGCTAGATGATGAGAGATGAGGATAAACTATGCAATATGATGTAATTGTTGTCGGTGGGGGACATGCGGGGATCGAAGCTGCATTTGCCGCGGCACGTATGGGAAATAAAACTTTGATGATCTCAATGTTGGCTGAGAATGTTGGGGCGACTTCTTGTAACCCTGCGGTTGGTGGACTTGCAAAAGGGCATTTAGTTCGCGAGATCGATGCACTCGGCGGTGAGATGGGGCTCATCACTGATGAAGCAGGGATCCAGTTTCGTATTTTAAATCAGACAAAAGGACCGGCAGTTCGCGGAAGCCGTGCGCAGATCGACATGGATAAGTACCGTGTGATAGCTCGTAACAAAGTACTTCACGAGCCGAACTTGGATCTTGTTCAAGAAACAGTAGAGTCTTTGATCATTGAAGAGGGTGAGGTCAAAGGGGTGACTACACTTCTTTTAAACCAATACCGCGCGAAAAAGGTGATCATCACTTCGGGGACATTCCTAAACGGTGTTATCCACATTGGTGAAACGAAACAAGTGGGTGGACGTTTTGGTGAGAACGCTTCTGTGGGTTTAAGTGCTTCACTAAGAGATGCAGGACTTACGGTTGGGAGACTAAAAACAGGAACATGTGCGAGGATCGACAGCTCTACGATCGATTTTTCCGTAATGGAAGAACAACCCGGAGATGAACTGCCAAAACCGTTTAGTTTTAGAACTGATCGCGAAGAGTTTAGACGTACAAAAAAACAGTTGCCTTGTTTTATCGCTTATACAAATGAAAACACGCATAACATCATCGAGTCAAATTTTTACCGTGCGCCTTTATTTACGGGACAGATCGAGGGAGTTGGACCACGTTATTGCCCCTCGATCGAAGATAAGATCAACCGCTTTCGTGATAAAGACAGACACCACCTTTTCTTAGAGCCCCAAACTGCGGACAATACGGAAGTGTATGTAAACGGTATGAGTACTTCGCTCCCGCCTGATGTGCAACGCGATATGATCCACTCGGTTCGTGGTATGGAAAATGCGAAGATCGTTCGTTACGGTTATGCGATCGAGTACGATTTTGTCGATCCAAGAGAGTTGAAACACTCACTTGAAACTAAAAAGATCAAAGGGCTTTATCTCGCCGGTCAGATCAACGGAACAACTGGGTATGAAGAAGCGGCAGCTCAAGGGATTATGGCAGGGATCAATGCAGGTCTTTCGATCCAAGGCAAAGAGCCATTAGTACTTCGCCGCGATGAAGCGTACATAGGCGTTTTGATCGACGATCTTGTTACAAAGGGGACGAAAGAGCCCTACAGAATGTTTACTTCCCGTGCTGAGTACAGACTGCTTTTACGTGAAGAGAGTGCCGACACAAGACTTTCTCACTATGGTCATGCGATCGGTTTGCTCGACGATGCAAGCTACGCAAAAGTAGTGAAAAAAGATGCAGAGATCAAAGAGGGATACAAACTTTTAGTGGAGACTCGTTTTACTCCAAATAAAGAGTTCAATGCAGTGTTAGCGGCTATGGGTGAAGAGCCGATTAAAGATGTTTCAACTGCGCAACAGCTTGTAGCTCGTAAAACTTTTGACATAGAAAAAATGGTCAAGATCGTCCCAGAGATCGCAAAATATGACGAGTATATCAAAGAAGAGATCTTAGTAGAAGGAAAGTACGCGCGTTACATCGAAAAGCAAAGCGAAGAGATCGAGAGAATGAAGAAATACCTCAAAATAGCGATCCCTGAAAACTTCGACTTTACAAAAGTAAGCGGTCTGAGTAAAGAGATCCAAGAAAAG
>JACXUF010000181.1 GCA_014764105.1 Sulfuricurvum sp.
GCTAACACTGGTGCTTTGATCACTGATGCAGAGATCGATGCGGTTGCTAAATATGTTGCAGGTGGCATGAAAGGGGCTGAGGGTGCTGATGTATTTGCCGGAACATGTGCGGCATGTCATGGACCTGACGGTAAAGGTATTGATATGGTTGGGCCAAGTATTGCTGAGTTCAATCCGACTTTGGTTGCCAATGTTCTTAAGCATGGTAAAAAAGGTGCTATCGGAACAATGCCGGCATTCAACAACTTGACTGAAACACAAGTTAAAGCGCTTGGTGCGTATGTCACCAGCCTTAGTAAATAAGGAGACATAGATGGAAAATCGTAGTGTTTTTTCATTGGATGGGATCACTGGAATGTTGATTGCAACAGTATTGCTCCTCTCTATCCTCGCAGGTCTAACCATGTGGGGATTGGGCGTACAACAAGGGAGTGCGGCAAATTTCTATCAAATCGAAAACGAAAAAGAGATCAAGATGATTAGCACCGATAATGCTGCTCATTGGGTCGAAGTAAAATAAGGAGTTTTATATGGCAAGTATCATGGACAAACTCATTACTATTACACTGGTTATCTCTGCGGTGGTGACGTTGTGGGCGGTTGTAACGCCGAACCACCTTTTCATCGGTTAAGGGTAGCGCTTGTTACATTCACGAGGGCTAGCGGCCCTCATCCTCGCTTTAGTATTCTTTTCAACTCTCCATGCTGAATATTTATATAAAGACGATGTTGTCAAAAATCCCCAGTTCGAAGAACAGATCAACTCAATTGGTGCCGAGCTTAAAGCAAAAACAGGTGTTTCCCTCTATTTGGTGATGGTGCGGGATTTGGATGAAAACCAAAGTATCGCCGACTTTGAAAAACAGCTCGCATTGGAACTTAAAGAGCCAGCTGTTATAATGACCTTTATAGAATTGAAACAAAAAGTGGATATTTTGGCTCGTCCCGTCGCTTTATATGAGCATTTTAACAAAGCGCAAGTGCTGAGTCCCAACGCCACGTTTATTGGTTCGGTTGTGAGTGCTATCATGTTTGCCCGCAGTTTTGACGAGGCTTCTGAACTAATTAGTAACCGAGGTGGGACGATTTTGCCGATTTTGGCGGAACGTGCCAAAGGGGATGATATTGTCTCCAAATACTCTGTGGCGATGTTCAATGGATACAGTGATGTAGCTGAGCAAATTGCCGATCATTATAATGTAACCTTAAGTTCATCGGCGGGTAGTGGAAGTAAAAATTTTATAGATATTCTCCGTGCCATTTTTTACGGTATCATTATTTGGGCAATTTTTATATATGTTCGAGGAAAATATTTTCGTCAAAAAGAGGAACATGAGAATGTTTAAAAACCCAGGAGTAAAATGGCCGATTATTATCGCTGTGTCGATTGTCGGAATCATTGGTGCGTGTGTATGGACGATCAAAGTTGCTATCAATAATCCGGTAGAGATGTCAGAATATGGTATGCAAAGCTACCATGAATATGACAGAGACGTCAATGATATTATCGAAGCAAAAATTGCGTTTGATCAAAAATATTCTATCTCTTTTGTGACGCCCCAAATCACTGCAAAAGGGACGGTTGTCGAGTATAACCTGACGGATAAATCGGGGCGGGCGGTTAATAATGGACAAATCGATGTCGTCCTTACTCGTCCAAATGAAAATAAATATGATATTAATCTCTCCAATCCTACAGTAGTAGAAGGAAGATACATCTTCGCTCCTGTAGATCTTCCAAAATTGGGGCGATGGGATATTATGGCAAAGGTTAGTGTCGGATCAGATCAACGCTATTACAATCTCAAAGCCGATACCCGTAACCCTAATACTTTTGAATTTTAATTCTTCAACATTATCCCCTTTAGGGGAAATATCCTACAATGCTTTTCACTGTGACATATTTTTCAAATTCAATCCATAATTCGTTATGATTATGCAACTGACCTT
>JACXUF010000031.1 GCA_014764105.1 Sulfuricurvum sp.
GGTGTTCTGATGGCATTTAAAATCTCCAATAGGTCTCAAAAACCCCTTTTACCTCCCCTTTAAACGTAATCGTCCCCTCATCAAGCCCTAGATAGAGTGTTTCTCCGCTTTTCGGATAGACACGGGCATGATCGGCGACCGCGTTTTCGATCGATGCGCGGTAAAAACATGCCGCCATCCCCGTACCGCACGCCAGCGTCTCATCCTCAACACCCCGCTCATAGGTACGGACTCGGATCGATCCATTACTATCAACATGGGCGATATTGACGTTGGCGTTGTATTTGAAACGCAACTCTCTCGCCATACCTATATTGAAATTTTCCATATCGGCATCAAATGTTACGAGATGGGGGACTCCTGTATCGATCAGCCACCAACGCATCCCATCCTCTTCGATCGCGTCGTTAATCACATAAGGGGGGGTAAGATCACTTTGAACCATATCCCCCTCTACGGAAGCTTTGATGACACCCGCACCGGTCAAAAACTCCATTTTCTCACCCGCAAGTCCAAAACGGTGGGCATAATGGGCACACGCACGGCTTCCGTTGCCACACATTGAGGCCGTAGAGCCGTCGGCATTGTAAAATTCCCACTCAAAGTCGTAACTATCATGGGGAATCAAAACTATCAATCCATCCGCACCGATACCGTTTTGACGATCACACAGGGTTTGGGCAAGATGCGAGCGATCCGCTCCGTAAAATGTGTGAAAAATAACAAAATCGTTGCCGCTGGCACAATATTTAGCGATTTGAAGCATGGGAGTATCCTCTAATTGGCTCTGAGGATTATACACTATCTGTCCTCCGAACATCCTTGAAAGCCGCGTGCGATGCAGAAGTGCAAGGAGTCACGCGAGCGATTTGCTCGGGGGACGATTTTCTTTTGCTTCTTTTCTTGTTAAAAAGAAAATAAGAATCACACTTTAGGAGCAGGATAGAGCGCTTTAATCGTCTCTACAAAGTGTTCACACTCTTTTTGAAGATGCTTGAGATTGGAAGAGTTGTCGATGACCCACGTCGCTTTGGCTTTTTTCTCATCAATATCCATCTGACTCTCAATACGACGTAGCGACTCCTCCTCGGAAAATCCGTTACGCTTCATAAACCGCTCCAACTGTAACCATTTTGGGGTATAAACAACGACAGAATCTTTGATCGGATACGATGCGGTTTCAAAAAAGAGGGGGATATCAATCAAATAAGGATAACCAAGGCGATCTTGTTTCTCGCTCTCGACTTCGATCGCGGCACGAATCTTTGGATGCAAAAAGCGCTCTAACTCTTTTTTGGCTACAGGATCAGCAAAAATGATTTTGCCTAGTGCAGGTCGATCAACTTTGCCATTCTTGACAAATTCCGCCCCGAATCGTTCGACCACCCAACCACTGTTTTCATCTAAAATACGGTGGGCAATCGTATCGGCATCGATAATGCGAAGACCGTTAAGACCCAATAGGGATGCCACCGTGCTTTTCCCTGTTGCGATCCCCCCAGTGAGTGCTATCGCATATTCAAATGCCATTAGTTGCGGATAATGCCCAAATAGTTTTTGCGAATATACTGTGGCATGGCAAAAACACCAACATGAACATCACAGTTATAAAACTGCTGTCCTTCAAGCAAATCACTACGCTGTAAAATCAAATCTGCCGTCGGGTGATACTCTTTGGAACACAACAGCAACGTCTCACCTACACCGTTATAATAAGGCATAATGATTCGAAAATAGTTCCCTAAAATCTGCATGAGTTTCGTGTTTTCCTCAATGTTATCCAAATTTGGGTGTTTGCACACCATCAAGGCATCCTCTTTGAGAATTCGATTGATATGGGCAAATACGGCACTGTCATCACAAAGTGTATCCAAAAGTAACACATCGACACTTTTGTCTGGACTGTTACGGAGGGTACCGAGAAGATCACTTGCATGAGTGCAATAGGTTTCAATATCGCGATAACGATCCAGCTCACCTTGTAGCAGATCGCTTTGATCGCTCACCACCATGACAGAATGGGGATTTTTATGGGTACACAATGCGACGTGTGTCATCATTTCGGGTGCAATAAATGTTTTCATTAAAGGGCTCTCTTCCTCTAAATTGGGAATTTTTCAGCGATTGTAACACGCAGAGATTAAAAAGGTTTGAATAATCGATTTATACTCGAAGGTTAAAGGTTAACCATTCCCCTTTAGCTATAATTTTAACCAACTTATTCCTATAAACTGAGGAGCCTCCATGTGCGCAGAAAGAATTCAACGTTTTTTGATGGCAATCGTATTAACCATTGCATTGGTTTTATTCACATTGGGACAAGTGCAGATTGCCACCATTATTCAAACGTTTGTTATTTTGATGGTTACCGTATGGGCATTGACCGATTTTTGCCCCTCATTGTGGTTTTTTGGAAAAGTTTTCGGTCAATGTTCGAAAAAAGATTAGCCCCCTAAATTTCCCCTAACAACTCGTCTGTTATAATTCTCATATTACAACAGATGAGGGACTTCATGAGCCAAATCAGCTATAAAGATGCCGGTGTCGATATCGATGCAGGTAACAGTTTTATCGAAAATATCAAACCACTTGTAAAATCGACGGCAATCCCTGGTGTTCTTGGTGGAATCGGATCTTTTGCTGGGGCATTTGAACTTCCCAGTGGGTACCACGAACCGGTAATGCTCGCCGCAACCGACGGTGTCGGAACCAAACTCAAACTCGCTATCGATTCAGGTATCCATAACACGGTAGGGATCGATTTGGTTGCCATGTGTGTCAATGATCTTATCTGTAACTTCGGAACTCCATCATTTTTCCTCGACTATTACGCGACTGGAAAACTCGATGTTTCTGCCGCAACAGCGGTTGTAAGCGGTATCGCGGAGGGGTGTCGTCAAGCAGAATGTGCCCTAATCGGCGGTGAAACGGCAGAGATGCCAGGAATGTACCACTCTAATGACTATGATTTGGCAGGCTTTGCCGTCGGTATCGGCGAAAAAAGCGAACTTGACCGCACCGATAAAGTAGCCGCCGGAGATATCCTCATTGCGCTTCCAAGTTCAGGTCTCCACTCTAATGGATTCTCATTGGCACGTAAAGTTCTATTTGAAAAAATGGGGATGAAATTTGACGATGAGTTCGAAGGGAAACCTCTTATTGAAACCCTTCTGACTCCGACCCGCATTTACGTCAAAACGTTCAAAACGCTCAAAAATAAAATCCAAGCCCTTGCTCACATCACGGGTGGAGGAATCGTCGAAAATTTACCACGTGTCCTCCCTGAGGGGCTACGAGCTGTTATCACCGAATCTTCTATTCGTGTATTGCCGATTTTCGAACTTATCGCTCAACACGTCGAGCGTGCCGAAATGTTCCGTGCATTTAATATGGGTGTGGGGATGATCCTTGTCGTCAAAGAAGCTGATGTAGCTGAAGTATTGGCTACAACCGATGGATATGTTATTGGCCGTCTCGAAGCTGGTAAACGCGAAGTGGTTCTCGTATAATTTCTACCCTCTTCTTTTAAAAACTGATATTAGACACTTTACGCTCATAGCCCGCAAAGTGGCAGGGACAACTGTCCTTACAACCCCTTAAAAAATAGAAAAATGATTCATGCTTTTCTCTTTGGCGAGAAAAGCAGAAAAACTATTGTTTGAGCATATCGGCTCTTGGGAATGTAAACGTCGATTGGCGCAGAACCACCACTTTATCTTTGGCATCTACAGCATACGCTTTGATCGTAATCGGAATAACCGTATCTTTACGATCGTCACTCACCAGCATCTCGTCAGTATAGAGGATAACCACTTTTTTCTTGACCACACCTGGTTTTACTTTAAACGGTTTTTCCGGTTTGGCGATTTTGATTTTCCCTTCCATTCCAGCAGGGGCAATAACATCAAAATAGTACTCATGATCCTCGTTCAATGTATTTTGAAGCAAGAAGGTATAGGCGTTATCAACCTGTGTTTTACCCTCATCGTTTTGTGTGATTGAATACAAACGGTTCTCTTTGTTGATATTAAGGAGCATGTACTCTTTGGTACTTCCCATCATTACCAAAACGATACTGACAATAATCAAAATAGCAGCATAACCGATGATTTTCGGACGGAAATAGTTCGTTTTCCCTTTCATATAAAGGGTCTCTTTTTCACTTGACCACTCTACCAATGACGGTTTGCCGAGTTTACCCATAACCTCAGTACAGGCATCGACACACTCTAGACAGTTGATACACTCAAGCTGAAGCCCTTTACGGATATCGATGTGGGTTGGACAAACAGTAACACAACTTTCACAGGTCGTACATTCAGCATTTGCATTGACACTCAAGAGATCTTTTTGTTTGGTAAACATTTTCTCTTTTTGATCGTTATAAATATCACCACCGCGATTTGGATTATAGATCGCCATAACAGTATCATCATCATAAAGTACCGATTGAATACGCGAATAAGGGCATACATAGACACAAAAGTTCTCTCGCAAGAAAATAACGTCGTAGACCAAAAATGCAACAATCCCTAAAATCGCCCCAATGAGAACCGGATGTTGACCCGGATTTTGGATATACACCATAAAATCTTCCGGTGGAACGAAATACCACATTAAATCGGCTGCCGCAATAAACGCCAAAGCGGTCCAAATAAGGATCGCAACGACACGTTTGATTTTATTTTCTGCTTTTGAATAATCGGGCTCTTGCTGTTTGTTTTTGATCCGTTTGCGCAAACCCAAAAGTTTGGTTTCGATCAAATCACGGTAAACGACACGGAAAATGGTCTGAGGACACATCCATCCGCAAAACACCCGTCCACCAAGCACGGTAATACCGAAAATTCCGATGAAAAGGATCATCAACAAAAACGGCATCAAATAGAGCTCTTGCATATCAAATTGGATAAACATTAGATGGAGTTTCAATTTATCGAAACTCAACAAGAAAAGGTGACTTCCATCAATCGTAATCCATGGCGCTATCAGCGCAAAAATGGTAACGAACCCGTAAAACCAATACCGTTTAATACGCCAAGGTGTCCACCCTGACAAATACTCTTTCCCCTTTGGGGAGACTGTTTCTTCACCCATTATACGACCTCCATCATATAGTTAAGTTATTTTTGTTCATCAATAGGACAACGAATTGTCCCTATTACGGTAGCTTCGGCATCAGAGTCCTGAGAAATACCGATAACACCACTTACAACCTCTTTGAGCTCTCGTGATTCGATATAGTCTTTGAGAGAGCTTCGGCTTACACCTAGAACTCTCGCTATTTCACTCACACTTTTTCTCTTTTTCAACAATTCAATGATCTGTTCTAGATGGATATCGAATTTTGAGGACGATTTCGACCCGCGAGGACGACCGATCCCTTTTTTCGCATCATTCTGGATGATCTGACGCAATTGATCAATCAGTCCTAGAACGACCATTGTATCACTTTTACGATCAATAATAACGCCAGGCTTGACGAAATGGATCGTGTTGTTATTTTTCAATAAACAGCTAAACATTTGAACGACATCTTCGATATTACTGCTCAGCGTCCACGTGTCATAGACAACCAACGCATCCCCATCCAATGAACGGAAAAACCGTACCACCTCTTGGCGATCAGATAATCTTTTATTTTGAGAGGTTTGGTCAACCATCTCTTCATTGATAACGATCCCTTTTTGATCGACATAACTGTTGATGAGCTTAAGTTGTTCATAGACACCATCAAAATCTTTGTCTGGACGGATATAACTTACGGTCATCGTATGACTAAATCCTTTTTTATGCTTAATTTCATCGTCATTCTATCCGATTATGACGACTAAAGTCAATATAAAGTTTTATTTTTTCGTCATATTTGAGCGATCTATAATCACAACTTCACACCGAAGCTCGATATCAAAGCCCTCTTTTACCCTTTTTTGCGCCTCATGAATCAAAAAAAGGGCATCTTCATAGGTCCCGCCACCCAAGTTGACGAGGAAATTGGCATGCACATCGCTAAACGCCATAGAACCATGTTTTAACCCTTTGAGCCCCACCGCCTCGATCAATCGTCCTGCGTAATCTCCCGGCGGATTTTTAAAACAGCTCCCAGCACTCGGATCGCTGGGCTGATTTGATCGCATTTGGTTAAACATCTCATACCGCTCTATTGAGTACCCCAGTTCTGCCTCAAAAACCGCTTCAAAGATCACCTCGTTAATAGAGGTTTTGCGGTAGCCATATTCGATTTCGCTTTTTTGTTTCCACCCACTCATCGTGCGAATAGCGATAAGGTGGTTGAAAATCTCATACTCTTTGAGTCCCGCATTCATTTTAAGCATTCCACCGAGGGTTCCAGGGAGCTTGGAGAGATATTCAAAATGGGCGATGTTGTTCTTTTTGCAAAATGAGACCACTCGACCTCCCGGCGTTGCGGCACCGATGTGTAACCCGTCCGATTCCTGATGGATAAAATCGTACTCTTTGGAGAGTATCATGAGCGGAGGCGGTGTGGGAGAGATCAGGATGTTGTTGGCGCTTCCAATGATCACATGCCCCTCAGGGACTACATCGTTTTCGATCAATGCCACATCGACGATAGGACCGATACGAATCGAACTAAATTTGGAGAAATCAACCGTTTTGGTATTCATACAATCTACTGCATAAACGTCGGAATCATATTGAACATTCGGATCGTGAAATCCTGCATCTCGTTCATCATCCACGGCATTGTGAGGATGATCACAATAACGATACCAATAATTTTCGGGATAAAACTAAGGGTCATCTCGTTGATTTGAGTCGTGGCTTGGAAAATACTCACCGCTAATCCTAAAAACATCCCGACAAGCAATGCTGGGAGAGCCAAGATCAAAGCGATCTTAAAGGTCTCAATTCCTAACCCGATTAACTCTTCTTGCATCATGTTACGAGTACCTCAAATTGGTGTATTCACGTGGGATCGTAAAATCTTTCGGGTCAATTTTAGCATCAAAAAACCCATGCCGATAGCCCAAATCAAACAAAAATTCAATCGCTTTGTATTGAATATCGCTAAGGGTAATCGATTCATCATTGGCGTAAAGTTCCAAATATTTCTCCAATGTCGGTGCATCAATACGGACAAGATTACGCTCCAACAACATTTTAGAGAGGTTCTCTTTGTGATCCCGCGCGATTTGAACCGCTTTGGTCAAAAGGTTTTCATACTCGATCGCCGAAGTGAGCGGGAGAGATCGACGGATCGCCATACCACCTAGTGGGAGAGGCAAACCCTCTCCGCCAAGATCACACCATACATCCCACAATTCACGTTCCACCTCTAATGAGTCGTCATACTCAAGAATCGATTCGTGGATCAACACCCCCGCATCAACCACACCGTCCAAAACGGCCTGCTCGATCTCTAAAAAATTCATATAGACGATTTTAGCATCGGGATACGCAATTCTAAAGAGGAGTGCGTTGGTCGTATAGCGCCCGCTCAGAGCAACTTTGAACCGCTTTTTAAGGGGTGTCTCTTTTTTACGGATCAACTTAGGACCATACCCTTGACCGAAACTCACCGCCGTGCGAAGCAGAGCATAGTCGTGGCGGATGTGGGGGTAGAGACCAAAACTGATCGCACTAATGTCATATGTCCCTTTGAGGGCTTCAGTATTCAGTGCTTCAATGTCAAGTGCGATATTCTCAAAAATGGTATTCTCTTTACTAACCCATCCGAATTTAATAGCGTAATACATAAAGATATCATCGGCATCGGGAGAGTGGGCAATCACCATTTTTTTCACTGAAATTCCTATTGGTTTGTACATATCAATTAAATTTTAACCAAATAATGCTAAAATATCTCTATTCCAGAATGCGAATTATTAATATTTCAATTTGTCATATTTTTACAAAATATTTCAATTTGTCATATTATGACGCAATTTTAAAACACTATACTCTCAGGAGAGCACCGCATGATGGATCCACAAAAATTAAAATCGCTTGAATTGGCGATCAAACAAATCGATAAAACCTTTGGAAAAGGGACGTTGATGCGTCTTGGGGAAAAAGAGATTGAACCCATTAACGCGATCAGCACTGGATCTTTGGGTCTCGATTTGGCACTCGGTATCGGCGGTGTCCCCGAGGGGCGCGTCGTAGAGATCTATGGACCGGAGAGTTCAGGAAAAACGACTCTTAGTCTCCAAATTACCGCCGAATGTCAAAAAAAGGGGGGGGTGTGTGCATTTATCGATGCCGAGCACGCCCTCGATGTCGGTTATGCTAAAAATCTCGGAGTCGATGTTGAGAATCTACTCGTTTCTCAACCCGATTACGGCGAACAAGCACTCGATATCGTCGAAACCATCGTCCGTAGCGGTGCGGTTGATCTGATCGTTGTCGACTCGGTTGCAGCCTTGACACCCAAGATTGAAATTGAAGGGGAGATGAACGACCAACAAGTGGGAGTTCAAGCGCGGCTTATGTCCAAAGCGCTCCGCAAACTGACCGGTATCATGCACAAAATGAACTGTACGATTATTTTCATCAACCAGATTCGGATGAAAATAGGCACGATGGGATACGGTTCGCCCGAGACAACAACTGGCGGGAATGCATTAAAATTCTATGCGTCGGTTCGTATCGATGTTCGTAAGATCGCTACCCTCAAACAAGGTGAAAGTCAAATTGGAAACCGTGTTAAAGCCAAAGTGATCAAAAACAAAGTGGCACCGCCATTTCGTCAAGCAGAATTTGATATTATGTTCGGTGAGGGGATCTCCAAAGAGGGGGAACTCGTCGATTACGGTGTCAAACTCGACATTATCGATAAAAGTGGTGCATGGTTCAGTTATGAGGATGTGAAGCTTGGGCAAGGGCGTGAAAACGTCAAACAAAAATTCAAAGATGAACCTGAATTGGCTCACATAATAGAAGAAAAAATTAAAGCCGCTATGGGTGTTAACAACATTATGGCGATGGATGAATCTGACATAGGAGAAATAGACGAATGATTTTTATTGATGAAGTAAGTGCAATCGAGGTAATGGACTCACGAGGTAACCCGACAATCAAAGCGACAGTACAGCTTAGTGACGGTACGCGTGAGAGCGCAATCGTTCCAAGTGGTGCGAGCACAGGCAAACGTGAAGCGTTGGAGCTGCGCGACAATGACAGCCGCTACATGGGCAAAGGGGTCCTCAAGGCAGTTGAGAATGTGAACAACCAAATTGCCGATGCGATTATGGGTCTTAGTCCGTTTAACCAAGCGGTTGTTGACGCAACAATGAAAGAGCTCGACGGAACTGAAAACTACTCGAATCTAGGAGCTAACGCGGTACTTGGTGTATCGATGGCGGTTGCCCGAGCAGCAGCAAAAAGCCTCGGGATTCCACTTTATCGCTATCTTGGCGGTGCAAACGCGATGGTTATTCCCGTTCCGATGCTCAACATCATCAATGGTGGAAGCCACGCTGATAATAGCGTCGATTTCCAAGAATACATGATTATGCCGATCGGATTTGCCGATTTTGCCGAAGGTCTCCGCGCATCGGCAGAGGTATACCATAACCTCAAAAAAATCCTCAAAGATAGAGGTGCAAACACAGCACTCGGCGATGAGGGTGGATTTGCACCGGATCTCAGTTCAAACGAAGAACCGATCCAAGTAATTATGGAAGCAATTTCTAAAGCGGGATATAAAGCGGGTGAACAAATCGCTATCGCACTGGATGTGGCGGCATCTGAGCTAGTCTGCGAGGGTGGATATCGCCTAGATTCTGAGAATCGTACCGTAACTTCCGAACAACTTGTCGATTATTACGCCGATCTTTGCGCTAAATATCCGATCGCGTCGATCGAAGACGGTCTAAGTGAAGACGACTGGGCTGGATGGAACGTATTAACAGAACGTTTGGGCTCAAAAGTTCAACTTGTCGGGGATGACCTGTTTGTCACAAACGCATCTATCCTTACTGAGGGGATTGAAAAAGGGATAGCCAATGCAATTTTGATCAAACCAAACCAAATTGGATCGGTCTCCGAAACAATGCTTACCGTCCGTCTTGCACAGCGCAACGGATATAAATGTATCATGTCTCACCGCTCCGGTGAAAGCGAAGATGCGTTTATTGCCGATTTCGCGGTTGCACTCAACTGCGGTGAAATCAAAACCGGCTCAACCGCACGGGGTGAGCGCACAGCTAAATACAACCGTCTTCTTGAAATCGAGAATGAAGTTGCATACGGTGAATACTTAGGAAGTGCCCTCTTTAACTGATGCACCGAAACGAAGAGTACCCTCTAGAGGAGGAGGAAAGTTTTACCGAGCGCTATTTCGGTCTCTCGACAACTAAATTTCTCCTTGCATCGGGATTTGTTCTTGTCGTAGGCGTTTATATGGGATTTATCTTTTTTGGTGATAATTCTCTAAGCGTACTTCTTGATCTGGAAGAGCACCAAGACTATCTGAGCGAGGAGATAGAGCGGTTAAAAGCTGAAAATGCTGCTTTACAAAAACAATATTTTGAGCTTCAAGAGCTTGATGCCGATTCACAATAACGGGAGACGTATGAAATACTCACTTATCCTCTCTTTGTTCCTCACAGTTTCCTCGATGGGGCGCGAAAACCCTTTTTTCTCACTTGATCCATCCAAAACACAAAAGACCACCTCAAATGTTGTCGAAAGCAAACCGCCTCTGAACAGCGTTAGCTATACCCTTCCCGATCAAGCGCGCATACTCAAAGAGGTCACCTTTACGATTCAGAATGTTGATGGCAGTATCGAAAGTCGCACAATGGTTGTCGATCAGAGTGTCGATTGGCACCGTCCACTTCAACTCTCTCAATCGGGTGTTCAAACAGCTAAATCAACTCAACACAATAGCTCTTCATCCGCCGATTTTGGATTTATCCGCTTTACTACAAACAATAAAACACTCACAATAAGCACGAGTGATCCACTCTCCCGCCACTTTGTCCTGAGCGATCCAAACCGGATTGTTCTTGATTTTAAACACTCTGCTTCATTTCGAGCAGAAGAAAAACTCCTCAATGCTGCCCCTTTTAAAAGTGTTATGATGAGCAATCATAACCAATTCGTCCGTGCAACAATCACACTGGATGGTCGGTACAGCTATACGTTAAATCAGCGTGGAAAGAATATTATCATTAATTG
>JACXUF010000032.1 GCA_014764105.1 Sulfuricurvum sp.
TTGAAATAATAACCAATTGAAATATTTTTCATTTCAATTCATTGGACAGCATTTTGAGGGCAATTTGTGCCGCCTCTTGTTGAGCGTGTTTTTTGCTTTTTCCGCATGCGGAGGCATACCGTCTCCCGTCGATGATAACAGCGACTTCGAACTCTTTTTTATGATCGGGTCCGTGAGATGCAATGAGCTGGTACTCCGGAGTGGTGCCGTAGTGGGCCTGCGTGAGCTCTTGAAGAGAGGTCTTGTAATCTTTGAAGAGCGAATCGAGGGAGATGTCGGGATGTACCAATTCTAGCAAGGTGATGGTGATCTCTTCTACCTTTGAAAGACCTGTTTCGAGGTAAATCGCCCCCATGACTGCTTCAAATGCATTGGAGAGAAGGGAGCTTTTGGTTCGTCCGCTGTTGTTCTCTTCGGCATTGGAAAGATAGATATACTCCCCGAGATTGAGGTGGTTTGCTAATGCGGTAAACCCATCTTCATTCACAAGCGAAGCACGCATTTTGGAGAGTTTTCCCTCATCATATCCGCGAAATTTTTTAAAGAGGTACTCTCCAACGATCAGATCGAGCACCGCGTCTCCTAAAAACTCTAAGCGCTCATTATTGTAGGGCTGTTTGTAGCTTTTATGCGTCAGCGCTTCAATAAGGAGCTCTTTATTTTGAAAGGTGTACCCTATTCGTTCTTGCAGGGCTTGTAGATCATTCATCTTTATTTTTATCCTTTTTTTGATTTTTGAAAGTGAGGGTTATCTCAACCCGCTTTTATACTGTTCCGCCACCTCTTTGGCGATGATGTCGCACCGTTCGTTTTCGGGATGACCGTTGTGTCCCCGTACCCAAACTCCGTTAATCCGGTGGGGTGCCGAAACGCGTAGATACTCCTGCCACAAGTCGGGATTTTTGACTTTGACAAAATTGCGTTTGACCCACCCCTCCAGCCATTCATTAATCCCTTTGATCACGTACGATGAATCGGAGATAATCGTAACGTCGCAAGGCTCTTTGAGGGCACGGAGCCCTTCGATCACCCCTAGCAGCTCCATTCGGTTGTTGGTTGTATGCGCTTCGCCGCCACTGATGATCCGCTCTTTATCTCCGTAGCGTAGAATTGCACCAAATCCCCCCGGTCCGGGGTTACCCAGTGCTGAGCCATCACTGAAGAGAGTTATTTTCTTCAAACTGTTCCTTTGTGAGGCTCATAACCGTCTCCACGCTATCGATCGCACGGCAGTGGGGACATCGGTGAAACGGCAAAAACGAGATTTGTTTGCATTCATGACATCTATATTCAAATTGCAACGTCGCTTTTGTTACACCGCACCGACGCAGAGCGATGAGGGTATCGAGTTCGAAAACACTGCTCCCTTCCGCTAGAGCGACGGAGCCTTTTGCGCTGTAGAGTTCACGCAAATAGGCATTGGATGCAATTATATCCAAATCGAGGTTTTCATCCCCTATCCGCCACAACACATCGCTGAGTCGTTCACTGAGTGATTGATCAAAACTATTCCATCCATCGCGTGGCCGATAGGTAAAAAGCCACTCGAAAATCATGTACCCCATTGTGCGGTGCTGTTGATAGAGCTCGACAAGGCGTTGTGCTTTTTCATCAACGCTTAGGCGATGATCACCAATCAGGATACGACACTCCAAATAGAGCCGTTCTCTTTTGCTTTGAGGGGAGAGCTCTTCGAGAGACTCCATCACCTCCAGTGCCTTATCGTATTGTTGCAGCTGTTCATAAATGAGGATCAGAAAATGGAGTGCTTGAGGGGTTCTAGGGGCATTGGAGAGGATTTGGAGGAACGTTTGGCGGGAACGCTCTAGAAATCCCGCTTTGAAAAAACTTTTTCCTAGCAATAAAAGGGCATCTTTTTGGAAAATGGGATCGCGGTTTTTCGAGAGAAGGGCGTGGTATATTTCGATACTTTTTTCATAATTACCTTGATGCTCGAAACTTTGTGCCAAAAATAGCCACGATTCACTGGTCAGTGAATTGGTCTGAACTTGCTCAGAGAGTTTGTCCCCCTCCGTGATCGATTCGAATTTCCCCAAAAACGATTCGAGATCGCGGTGCTCTCTTGATGTTTTGTATCGTCCCCACCAATAGCTCAAAAATGAGAGAATAAAGAGGAGGATAAAAAAAACAACGATGCCGAAAAGGGGGTCGCGAAATTCAATAAAAAAAGTATCCATAGGGGTATTATAGCCTTTGATACGTTATTTCGAGGATAGTTCGATTTTTAGGATCGATGGTATAGAGAATCAATGGCGATGAGGGATCGGTGCATCGCTCACCCTTGCAGAGAAACGGTTTCTTTTTGAGAGGTTCATGGATGGTTTGATTGTGGGTGTCTTTGATGAGCGGGGAGAGGATATGGATGGAGTCGACTATTTTTCCGCTTTTATCAGAGACGATTTGAGCCAATGTCGTACCACCACGTTTGATTTGATAGATGGTAGCTTCATCGACGGAGGAGACGGCACTGAGTTTTTCGACCTCAAACCCGACCATCAGTGTTGGGATCTGATCGATCGGGGTTTTGGGGTGGATAGCGCCCAACCCCTCCTGGCTGATTATAAGGGGGTAGGGGAGTGTGGTTGATGGCTCAAAACAGCCACTTAGAATGAGGGCAATAGATAGTATAAGAAGCCGCATCAAAAGATCTTCTCCACCATCAGCTGAAGCGATATCCGCCCGTTCCATTCGTTTTTATTGACGGTGTAGCTGCACGATATTTTTTTGGTTTCCGGACATTCCAGTGTTCGACGAAACGCAATGAGTTCGAGGGTCTTGGGGCTCACTGGGGATGGACGGAGCTCCAAACGGCTATGGGACTGATCTTGACCGAAGAGCTTGATGGCGATAACGTCGGCCTCGCGGAGGAGAAATTTGGGTCGTGGATTCCCCTCACCGTAGGGTTCATATTGTTCGAGCAGTTCTAGCAGCTGAAAGTTGATCGATTCATGGGAGAGTTCCCCGACAATATCGTTATGGGGGATAAAATTGGCAGGATCGATACTCTGTGCTGCAGCGTTAATCCCCTCTTTGAACGCTTCGACGTTCTCGACACTCATGGAGAGCCCTGCTGCCATTTTATGACCGCCGAATTTTTCAAGGAGGTTCTCTTGGGACTTGATGAGGGCAAATAGATCAACGTTGCCGATGCTGCGACCCGATCCTTTGGCAATACCGTTGTGGATGCTAAGGACAATTGCGGGCTTTTGAAAATGGCTTACGAGGCGGGAAGCGACGATCCCGACCACCCCTTCGTTCCAGTGCTCTTTGGCAACCACAATCACCGTATCGTCAGGATTGACCTGCTTCATCGCCTCGGCGGTATTTTGTGCTTCGGTCTCTTTGCGCAACGTGTTAAGGGCGGTGAGGAGTTCAAACTGATGATACGCCCTCTCTTCGCTTTGGGCAAGGAGAAAATCAAGTGCGATAGATGCGTCTTCGAGCCGTCCTGCTGAGTTGATTCTGGGGGCGATTTGAAACGCGATATCTTCAGATGAAATCGTTGTTCGGTTTAGAAAATCGCGGATGAGCGTAAATGGTGGAAGGGGTGAGTGTTGCATCATCTTCAATCCGGTGCGGACGATAGAGCGGTTGATCCCAACAAGCGGCATGACATCGGCGATGATTGCGAGAGCCAAAAACGGGAAAAACTGTCGCATATCGGTGGAGAGGTTTAGCTCCTGTTTGAGCAGACCCATGAGGAGCCATCCCACTTGCGCACCACATATCTCTTTGAAGGGATAAGGGCAATCGCTCTGTTTGGGGTTGATGATGGCGTAGGCAGAGGGTAGTGTGTCTCCTGGTGTGTGGTGATCGGTGATGATCAGATCGATCCCTCTGCTTTTACACACTTCGGCCGCTTCGATGGCATTGATCCCATTGTCGACGGTAAAAATGACATCTGCATCGAGACGCTCAAGTAGATTTTTAGAGACTCCGTATCCGTCGGTAAATCGATTGGGGATCGTTGTAATAAGAGGATAGGGGATGAGGTCGAAGAACCGTTTGACGATAGCGGTCGAGGTGACGCCGTCGACGTCATAATCGCCAACAAGAGCGATCCGCTCACCGCTACGGATAGCACGGGCTAGCCGTTCTGCACCCTTTTGGGCATCTTTGAGTTGGTTTGGATGGGGAATATCGGAGAGTTTTTCGGAAGCATTGTCAAATCGGCGTGCTAAAAAACTTCCCAAAGTGGTATGGTCAAGAAGGGGAACCTCAGGCAGGGTTGGCATGAGTGAATGTTGCTTTTACAAAACCGAGGATGGATGGGTTCGGGCTTTGGAGGCGTGAGGTGAACTCAGGATGGAACTGTACTCCCAAAAACCACGGATGGGCAGGGATTTCGACCGCTTCGATCAGCCCGTGCGATTCTCCTGTGACTATCATCCCTGCATTTTCCAGCGCTTCGCGATAGGTCGGATTGGCTTCGTATCGGTGACGGTGACGCTCATAGATTAATGCTTCTCCGTTATAAGCGGCACGCAAATTGGAACCATCTTTCGTTTTACACGGGTATTCGCCCAATCGGAGTGTCCCTCCCATCGGTGAATGGTGGGTGCGAAGCTGTTTTTGTCCCGATTGGTCGATAAAATTATCGATGAGATAGATCATAGGATGGGTTGTTGTCGGGTTGAACTCGATCGAGTTGGCATCTTCGTATCCGAGGACATTGCGGGCATATTCGACGATCGCGAGTTGCATTCCTAAACAAATTCCCAAATAGGGAATTTTATGTTCGCGGGCATAGCGAATTGCTTGAATTTTTCCCTCGACACCGCGATTGCCGAAACCGCCGGCAACGAGGACTGAATCGCAATCAGAGAGGAGGTCTTCTGCGCTCTGCGTTTCAATTTTTTCAGAATCGACCCAGTTGATTTGAACGCGGGTATCGAGATGGGCACCAGAGTGGATCAGTGCTTCGATGAGCGATTTATAAGACTCCTTGAGTTCTAGATATTTTCCGACGAATCCGATCGTAATGAGGTGCTTCGGGGAGACGATTTTTTTGACTAGACTATCCCATTGTTCCATATCGGGTTTGAGTTCGCCCAATGAGAGCTCTTTTGCGATTGGAGTAAGGATATTTTGTTGTAAAAAGCTAAGTGGAACCGCATAAATCGTCTGCTCATCCATCGCTTCGATGATGCTGTCGCTGCTCACATCACACGCGAGGGCAAGTTTCTTTTTAAAGGTTTTTGGAAGGCGCTCCTCGCTGCGGGCGATGATCATTTGTGGCGTGATCCCGATGCGGCGGAGTTCTTGAACCGAATGTTGCGTCGGTTTGCTTTTGTGCTCACCTGCTGCTTTGATGAACGGGATGAGTGTGACGTGGATAAAAAAGGTCCCCTCAACCTCGTCATCGTGTTTCATCATGCGGATCGCTTCCATATATGGCAACCCTTCGATATCTCCGACGGTACCGCCGAGTTCGACGACGAGGATCTCATGCCCCTCGCCCGCTTTTTTAATCCGATCGACGATTTCACCAACGATGTGTGGGACGACTTGGATCGTTTGACCCAAATATCCGCCGCTGCGTTCACGCTCAATAACGCTGCTGTAGACTTGTCCTGTCGTAAAGTTGCTGGTGCGCAAGAATGACGCATCAAGAAATCGTTCGTAGTTTCCGATATCAAGATCGGTTTCGGCACCGTCTTTGGTGACAAATACCTCTCCGTGCTCCAAAGGACTCATCGTTCCAGGGTCGACGTTGATATATGGGTCGATTTTGAGCATTCCCACTTTTTTGCCGGAGTGTTTGAGGAGCGCTCCGATACTGGCAGCTGTGATCCCTTTGCCGAGTGAACTCAAAACTCCGCCGGTTACAAAAATATACTTAGTCATACGCTTATCCTTATAAGAACAAATCCGAAAATGGGGTTAAATGGGTGTTTTTGCCCAAAATAGAGCTGTTTTTGTCACTATTATTAAGGAACGTATTATATACTTTGAACACTTATAAAAATGTTTGACACATTGGAAATTGATGGAATCTGCTCTTCATTACGTAACCATTGCCCTTGGTCTTTCGATCGTCTTGAACCTCATATTAAAACGACTAGGGATATCTCAAATCATCGGATACATTGTCACGGGGGTAACGGTAGCTTATGCGTTTGATCTTCGTCACATAGCCGATTCCCATACACTGGAGATGATTGCCGAATTTGGGGTTGTCTTTTTGATGTTTACGATCGGATTGGAGATCTCCTTGCAGCGTCTTTCGACGATGAAAATCGACGTATTTTTCAACGGTTTTTTGCAAACAACTCTGACAGCAGCCCTCTTTTTTGTTATTGCAATTTGGATTTTTCATTTTGATTTTGCTACTTCACTCATCGTTTCGATGGCATTGTCCCTCTCCTCCACAGCCGTGGTGCTCACTTATCTCAAATCGACCAAAGAGATTGCCCGTCCATACGGACAAAAATCGACCGGTATTTTAATTTTTCAGGATATCGCAGTTATCCCAATCTTGATTTTGATCGGGTTTTTGAGTTCGGACGGTAAAAATATCGGCGATGTTTTGATCCAAACCCTCCTCAGTGCGATTGTTATTGTGGGGCTTCTATTCATCGTCGGCAAGCGGGTGATGACGTGGTTACTCCATTTCTCCTCCAGCAGCGAAGTTGATGAGCTGTTTATGGGCTCGGTGTTGGTGATTGTCGTCGCCTCATCACTGCTTGCGTCGCATGCAGGATTCACCTATTCGCTGGGGGCATTTGTTGCGGGGATGATCATAGCAGAGACCCGTTATCATCATAAAGTTGAGACCGATATCGCACCGTTTAAAGATCTTTTGTTGGGGACATTCTTTGTCACCGTCGGGATGAAAATCGACCTTTCATTGCTTATGACCCATGCGTTAGAGATTTTTGGGATGGTTTGTGCGGTACTTTTGATCAAAGCTTTGGTAATTTTCGGTGTCGTTCGGATCCATTCGCAGGGGAAAATTGCTTTTAAAGCCGCTGTTGCCCTCTCTCAGGTGGGGGAGTTTTCGTTTGCGATTTTCGCATTGGCAGATAATTATAAGTTGATCCCCAAAGAGTTGTCTCAATTATTAGTCTTGGTTGTTGTTTTATCCATCGTTGTAACCCCCTTTGTGTTAACTCATTTATCGAAAATGAGCAGTTATTTTTTCAAAGATGTCAGTATTACCGAGACTTTTGCGATGTTGCCAGGACGTAAAAATCATATTATTGTTTGCGGGTACGGTGTCGTTGGAAAATTCGTTGCGAAAGCGCTCCGATCCGAGGGGGTCGATTATGTCGTTGCTGATAATAGCTATAAACACGTCGAAGAAGCGCTTAAGGATGGGCAAGAGGTTTACTTTGGAGATATGTCTAAAACCGCTATTTTGGATAAATTGTGTACAAAAGATTCGATCAGTGTTATTATCACACTTGATAATTTAGAGAAGAAAAAAATGATTTGCGAGAGTATTATCCGATATGCACCAAATGTAAAATTGGTGGTTAAAGTGGTAAGTTTAGAGGAAAAACGGGAGCTTAGCGGACTCCCTATTTCTGTTACTATTGACGGAAAACGGGAAGTTGCCGCCCGATTAGTGAGAGAAGCCCTCTATTGCGAATTATAGGACCGCGGAGTGGTCAGTGACGAGCCATTTCAAATAACGGATTGACCAATCGATATCATCAAGCGCCATATCGATCTCCACAACCGGTTCGCTAAGGTGGCTTTTGAGCTCTTTGAGACGCTGTTTGAGGTAGTTTGCCATATGGTAGTAGGTGTTGAGTGATGTATCGTCTTGCGCTTTGATGATCAGATCTTCGAGGGTAGCGATCAACTCTTTTTCATTGGGGAAGATATTCCCTGTTTTACGAAGGGTACGTTGCACCTTTTGTAGATGCGCCATATCTACTTTGAATTTATCGGGATTTATGGACATCAGTTGCCTCGCGACCCCGGTTTAATCGCCTCTGAGCCATCTTTGCACAGAGGACAATCTTGTGGTGCATACATCTCGAAATTAAAATCGGCCAGTGCGAAAAGAGGTTTGTCGCTCGGGAGGGAGCAGTTGGCTTTACGCTCCAACTTAGACCCCTCACGTTTGCAGAATCCGCGATTGGCGAGTGCGGCAAAACCGACCACTTCACCTCCGAGCGCTTCAATCGCTTTCGCCGCCTCCATCGCTGAGCCGCCGGTGGTGATGATGTCTTCGCAAATGAGGACTTTTTCACCCAAAGTGATCTCAAACCCACGACGGATTTGCATCTCGCCGTTCACCCGTTCTGCGAAAATCGAGCGTTTATCAAGTGCGGTTGCCAGGGCAAATCCTGCGATCAATCCGCCGAGTGCGGGAGCACATACTGTATCGATTTTGATACCGTTTTCTTGGATTTTAAGAGCCAAAGCATCGGCAAGAAGTTTTGCCGTTTTAGGATCTTCGAGCACTTTCGCCGATTGGAGATAGTATTGTGAATGGTTCCCAGAGCTGAGTTTGAAATGCCCCTCCAACATTGCGTTGGCATCACGATAGATTTGTTTGATATCCATGGTTATACTGTCAACAACTCTTGCTCTTTGTTTTTGAGCAATTCGTCAATTTTTGCCGTAAATTTATCGGTGATTTTTTGGACTTTATCTTGAGCTGCTTTAGACTCGTCTTGGGTAATCACTTTCTCTTTTTCGAGCACTTTGATTTTGTCGTTGGCTTTTTTTCGGTCGTTGCGTACTCCGATTTTGGCATCCTCTGCCATCCCTTTGGCTTTTTTCGCCGATTCTTGGCGTTGTTCAATGGTCATCGGCGGGAAGAACAATTTGATATCGGTTCCGTTGTTGTTCGGATTGACTCCGATATCGGCTTTTTGGATCGCTTTTTCGATGACGCTAAGCATCGATTTATCCCACGGAGAGATGGTGATAGTGGTTGCGTCGGTTGCCAAAACACTTGCCGCTTGTTCCAAAGGAACCAATGAGCCGTAACTCTCAACGCGGATATTGTCGAGGATTTTGGTGGTCACTTTTCCGGTACGTAGCGTTCTAAAATCGCTGAGCATATGATCAATGCTCCCTTGCATTTTCTCTTCGCAAAATTGGTAGACTTCTTCTAGCATCCTAAGCCCTTTCGATTATTTTGTAGTATTGGTATCGTTTACGATGTTGATGGTCGGCGCGGCGATATCGGTTTTTTCGATCATCGCATCAACGACCGAAGCATTTTTTTGTTGAGCGTAAAAATACCCCAACGCAATCGTGTTGACCACGAAAACAAACCCGAGAAAAAAGGTCGCTTTGGCTAAAAAGCTCCCTGGTCCTTTGGCTCCGAAAACCGATTCATTAGAGCCACTGTAGGCACCCAAACCGATACTGGAGCTTTTTTGGAGCAATACCGCAATGGTAATCATAACAACCAAAACGATCTGCACGATGAGCAGTATACCTGTCATATTTATCCTTGTGGTGAGAAAAAGTTCGCAATTGTAGCATAGTTCGATTATGAAAGAGCTAAGATGGTCCCTGCGACGATCATTATGCCTACCCCGAGAATATCAATGAATTTCAAATATTTTGCCCCGTTTGAAGCACTTTTACGTCGTACCGCCGTACTCATCGCCGCCATCAGAGCGATGGTAAGCCCCATTCCGACACTCATCACAATGGCGCTGAGCACCCCTAATCCTATTATTCCCATTGAGAAGGCAAACAAAAAGACGACAACCGTTCCGGGACAAGGGACGATTCCCGCACACAAAATAAGCCCTAAATCGGTCGAATTTGCCGTTGTCTTACAGCTATGGCATCCGCAACTGCTTGCGTGTGGTGCTGTAGCATTAAAACAGATTACTGGTGGCTTTGGTCGATAATAGAGCCATTTTTGTCGTGCTAAATAAAGGGCAATGATGAGGATAATTAGACCGCTGATACGGGTGGTGTAGAGGGCAACATCTTGCAAAGTTTGTGAAAACATCGTATGGATAAATTGGTAGAGGATAAATGAGGTGACAAGAGCGCTGATGACATGGGTTGCTGCGATCAACAGTGCGATCGACACGGCGCGCAGATAGCTTCGATCGTTGGTCGTAAAATAGCCTGCGACCAATGTTTTACCGTGTCCGGGACCTGCCGCATGGAGGATGCCATAGAGGAGTGAAAAGAGGAGTATTGCCCCAATGGTTCCAATAGAAGGGTGCTCTTTTGCTTCGATCAGTGCACCGTGTATCTTTTCGGTGAGGGTTCGTAGGCTCTGAGAAAATCCGCTTCCATTGGAGCGATTTTGAGCATTCCCACCCAATGGTGAGTTGAGTGCAATCGGATTGGGTCGTATGGTGATGGTGAGTTTCCCCTCGTTGCCTTGTGAGACTTTTGGAGTGAAGAGTTTGATGTCTAGTTTGGCAGAGTGTGGAGGGTTTAGATAGACATTTTTTGCATTGAGGTGATAGATGATCCCATTGTTAAATGCGGCTTCGCTGTCATAGCTGATGGTGAGATTTAGAAATTGAGCGATCTTTTCATTAGTAGGAATGGTAAATCGATAGATGACCACCCCTTTTTCTTGTCGAACCGTGAAATTTTTTAGTTCATTGAGCCATATTTTCTTATTGTTGATGATTGGACGGATGAAATACCCCACCTCTTTCATTGCAACAATCGCTTTATGTACTTCATAACGCTCTTTTGGTTCAAAGACTCCATTTCTATTGGTATCAAAATCTCCCAATACCATTTGAGAAAACATCGGATCGAGTGTCCATTCTACATCGACTGATTTGAGGGTGTTATTGCTGACATTGAGATAGAGATGGGTAAGTACTTTGATATCCCCATAACTGCAAGCTAGACATCCCCAGCCAAGAGAAAAGCACGTTGAGAGGAGAAAAACTATTTTAAACATTGAGGACATACCCCCTTATATATCACCGATTCAATGCTGTACCCTTGGGGGGCAATTGGCGGTTGTGGAGGGAGGCAGACGATGCTATGGCAGTGTTGACAGATAAAATGGGGATGGATCGTTTCGGTAAGTTCAAAATACCGTTTTCCTGTATCTGATTCGATACCGTTGATGATCCGAATCGATTCAAAACTTTGCATCGTACGGTAAAATGTACTTTTATCAATCGTAGGATCGAGTAGAGTATACTCATCAAAACTGATCGGTTGTTGTTGTATTGC
>JACXUF010000033.1 GCA_014764105.1 Sulfuricurvum sp.
GGGGACGATTGAGATACTGGGCTTTATTATGCCTTTGGTTCCCTCTCTATGCATTGGAGATATCGATACAAAGCGGTAAAGAGGATGGGGAGAGCTTTAGCGTTCTTCATCTGCGCGATGCTGATCCTTTTTTGTGTCAGGCGACCCACGATGACTTTGGTGAAACGAAAAGGGTTGATTGTTATTTCGCTAAACCTCCCAAGCAAAAATTTCCTCCGGTTATAAACTCCCATCTTGTTATAAGTTCATCGACAGGTGCTAACGGATATACCATTAGTGTTATTCCAAAATCTAAAATGGTATTGATGCCGATACCCTTTGATCTTTCAAAAGTAGATACAACCTATCGATCCAATGTGCAAAAAGCAAACCATTGGAGTGTTGTTGGATACCCTACTAAACTGCCTCTGATCTCCACTAGTGCTCCATCATCAACATCGATCAACTTTCCGGTAAAAATCTCAAAAAATAGTCGCCCTTTTGTGGGAGGTCTCGATTTAAAAGGGAACCCGATTAAGATTCGTCGTATTCAGGACGTTACCGATTACATGGAGATGAAAAAAGCGTACGCTGTAAAAGATTATGACAAAGTCCTTAAGCTTGCAGATAACGCTTTGCGCGAGTATCCTAAAACCGTTTTTAAAAACGAGTTGATGCTCTATCAAATCCGCTCTTATCATGAAAAAGGGGAATCGGAAAAACTTTTAGAGGTTGCAAAACAGTTTTTGCGTGATTTTTCTAGCGATCCGAATATTGCCGAAGTCCTTGCCTATACAGCAAATGCCTACAGTAAAATTGGTCAGAGTGTTGATGCTGATTACTTTTTTGACCGATTGTTTGACGAACATGGGGATAGCCCCTTTGCCCCATTGGGGATGATATACAAAGCTGAACAGTTAGAGGCTTCTGGGGGGGTGAAAAAAGCGATGAGTTTTTATCAAAAGGTACTTGCAACGAGTAAAGATATCGCCATTGCTTCCAAGGCGGCATTTAAACTTGCTCAGATGGAATTGAACAGTGGTAATACCAAAAAAGGGGCACAGTATATCAACAAAATCGCCAGTGCTAATCCAAGTTATTTTAGCGAAGTACGTGCCAGCGCTATGGATATGGCGACTGCGTTTGTTGATCAAAACGATTCAAAAACGGCAGCCCGTATTAGTGAAGCACTGTATAATGCAACCGATAAAAAATCACCCAAGAAAGAGCAATTACTCAGAGACGTTGGATTACAGCTTGCCAAAGCGGGGAAACGAACCGAAGCGCTTAAAAAGTTTAATGAGTATTTAGAGACCTATAAATACGGTGAATATGCAGAGGAGATTCGACGGGCAAAAGATGGATTGTTTTTTGAAGATGGGGATAAAAACATTACCGCACAGATGAAAAAATATGACGATTTGATTGAACGTTACGGTAGTGACAGTGTCGGACGAAAAGCACTCTATAAAAAAGCTCAGCTTTTACTAGAAGAGAAAAAATATAAAGAGGTGCTTGATTTGGAAAATGAGCTCTACCGACTCGATTCGACAGAGTATCCGCAGACGAATTCACTCATCACCAAAAGTGCCATCGGTCTTGAAAAAACACTCCTCAAAGAGGGGAAATGCGCTGAAGCGCTCCGCTTGCAAAAGATGTATAAAATCAAGCTCCTCACTGAGTGGGACGAATCACTGTTTAATTGTGCACTCAAAACGACTCAATACACAACAGCAAAAAAAATAGCCCAAAGACATCTTGCATCAAACTCGATTCCAGAACGGCAAATGTGGCTCTCTCGAATGGTGAAAACTCAATTTGGATTAGGTGAGTACAAAGAGGCGATCAAAGGGGGAGAGGAGCTAATCACACTGTTGGGTGTTGAAAAAAATCCTCCATTAAACGACATTTATCGCACCATGTTCGATGCAGCGCAGCGCCTTGGGGATGGTGATGGGATGGTGCGTCATATCAAATCGCTAGAGGGGGTATATCCTAACGATTTCAAAGATATCGAACGTTACACCCAAATGGTGAGTCTCGCTCAAAAGCGCAAAGATGAGACGATGACCCAAACATACGGAGGTAAAGTTATGGCACTCCAAGATCGAACCAAAACCTATACCCAAACGCCGTATATTGAATTTACATTAGCTCAGTCGTACCAAAACGTCGGAAAAGATGGTGATGCGCTCAAAGTGCTCAAAACACTTAACGCCCGCAAATTGACACCGGAGAGACGATCGCGCCAGCAGTATCTGATCGGATCGATCGAACAAAAATTTGGACGAAAACGTGAAGCGCGCGATGCGTTCAATGCGAGCGTCAAAGCCGATCCGGCTTCCGCATGGGGGAAACTTGCAAAAGAGGCTCTTGCCCTATTGTAGATAGGAGCGAGCAATTGGCAGAAGCTCGTCCACCCTCCCACTTGCGCTCAATGCAAACTGATGGGCGTTAAAGGTCTGTTGACGTTTGGCGAGTTGTGCTGTATGGGTTGAAATGAGCGTTTCCATCTCCAATTTGGAGATTTTGCCATCTAGATACTCCAATACTTCTAGGATCCCGATCGCTTTCATACTATTGAGGGCTCTTCCGTAGAGTCGTTCAAGTTCGGCAACTTCGTCGATGAGGCCTTGTTGGATCATTTTAGAGGTTCGTAGGGCAATCCGTTGTCGCAGGAGATCACGATCGATTTTAATCTCGACAACGGGACAATCGGTAATAATTGGCTGGGGAGGGTGGGCTTTGAACCATTGCGAGGGTGCTTCGAGTGTTTCAAGATAGATGAGAAGCATCTTTTCAATACGGTAGCGATCACTTGGGGCAATTTTTTCCATACTTTTGGGATCAACGGAACTTAGTAATCGGTGGCACTCTTCTAGCCTCTCCAGCATCGATTTGGCTTTGTTGAGGGTGGTGTGTGAATAGGTGGGGATAGGGGATAACCCCTCGATCATCCTTTTGAGATAGAAGCTGCTCCCCCCGACAATAATGATATTTTTTCCCTCATTTTTGGCACATTCATCTATCGCACGATATTCGTCGATAAACGTCATAACACTTGCCGTTTCGTCGGGATTGAGGCGGTTGATCCCAAAATGGGGAACCAAAGAGAGTTCATCTTGGGATGGTTTAGCAGAAGCGATATCGATCTTGCGGTAGATGCTTAGCGAATCGATGGAGAGGATGATGGCATTGTGCTTTTGTGCCAAAGCCAGTGCAAAATCACTTTTCCCCGATGCGGTAGAGCCGATGATTGCTAATTGTTTCATGGTTGACATTATATAATTTTTACATAAAGCGTTAGACTTTCTCATCACGAGCAGATTGTATGCTGACAAAGAGAAAATACGATAAAATAAAACCATTAATGATTTTAAAGGGCTTTTGTGGAACGATTGGTGAAAAAGATACGAGACTTTAATGAACTAGTGATGTTTCAACACAGTATCTTTTCACTCCCTTTTATTTTCATCGCGATGATTGTCGCTTCGGATGGGTGGTTTGGTTCATCATTGTTGATTTTAGGAGCATTGGCGGCGATTAGTGCCCGCAATGCGGCGATGGGATTCAACCGTTACGTTGACCGAGTGTATGACAAAGAGAATCCTAGAACATCCGGACGCCCGAGTGTTGATGGGCGGATTGATGGTGTGTCCATTGTTATATTCACTGTTGTCAATGCGCTTGTTTTTATGGTGGTAGCCTATTTTATCAACGATTTGGCGTTTTATCTGAGTTTTCCGGTATTGTTAGTGTTGCTTAGTTATTCGTATTTCAAACGATTCAGTTCAATGGCGCACATTGTTTTGGGGATTTCGTTGGGATTGGCACCGATGGCGGGGGCAATCGCCGTACTGGGAAGTGTCCCTATGTGGTCAATACTCCTCAGTATTGGGGTCGTCTTTTGGGTCGCTGGATTTGATCTACTCTATTCGTTGCAAGATATGGAGTTTGATAAAGCAAACAACCTCCACTCAATTCCTTCCCTCTACGGTAGTAGCGCTACGTTAAAAATTTCGGCATTTTTCCATATTCTTACCGTCGGATTTTGGCTTTGGTTTGTACGCAATGCAGAGCTGGGGATTTTTGCGATGGTGGCGGTAGGCTTTTCGGCGGTGATGCTGATGTATGAGCACTATTTGGTGCGTAAAGATTTTACAAAAATCGATAGGGCATTTTTTACGGTAAACGGTTATTTGGGATTTGTTTTTATCGGATTGATTATTTTGGATAAGGTGGCAGTATGAGTGATGTGAGATTAGTTGAGGCACCGATCAGTATCGTCTATGATTTGGCTCTCAATGATCCGGAGGGGTATGAGAGGGAGTTCCACCAGATGTCGCAGAGTGATGATGATCCCATTGGTCAGTGGCTCAAAATGGCAAAAGCGCGAGGGGATACATCAGAGAGTGACCCGGTGGTATTAAACCTTTTGGTGGAGCTCTACCGCAAAGTCGATAAGCTGGAGCAAATTTTGACGATGAGTGCACCGCAGCGTCTTTCACTGATTAATGAAGCGATGATCGAGAGTATCGGATTTGAACATTTCAAACTCAAAGGGCAGCAGCTTGAACCGGGCAAACTCTATTATGGTCGGGTTGAGATGCCGATTCACCCCAAGCGTGAGATTGCGATTTTTTTTGAAGCAATGGATGGAGCGTTGGCGAAAATTATCCGCACCCATGATCGGGATGAAAAAGAGTGGGCAGCCTATATGACCGCACGTGAGAGGGTTATGATCCGACAACTAAAGGGGCGTGAATGAATTATACGTTGGAGATCGCCATTGTCATGTTAGCGGTGATGGTGATCGGGATCATCTACTACATGGTGAACAAAGAGTCAGAGGTGACATCGCAGATTCGCTCCATTGCTAAAGCGGTCGAAGAGTTGCATCGTGAGCTTTTTATGATGGACAAACGGCTAAAACAGGAGCTGGAGATAATTGCGTCGCTCCAAGAGAGTATCCCGATGAATCAAAATAACATTCATGCAGAGGTAGGGCGAGAGGTAAATGAGATATCAGTCCCTATTTTAGAATCACTCTCTCATATTGAGGGTAGTTTTAGTGCCTACAAAGAGAAAACGGAAAATCGTCTCCGATATTTGGAGGAGCGGATCCGTAACCTTTCTCTTCCTACGTCGATTAGCGGATTGGATGATGAGAAAGTGATCAGCCGATACAATCAGGGGATGGAAGTCGATGCAATCGCCAAAGAGCTCCGTTTGTCCAAAGCAGAAGTGGAGTTTGTCCTCAAAATTAACCAGTTGAGATAATTTTATTAACTTTTAAGTTTGTATAGCTATAATTTCACTCTCTTTTAAATGTGCGTCCGTAGCTCAGCTGGATAGAGCATCGGTTTGCGGTACCGACGGTCAGGAGTTCGAATCTCTTCGGGCGCACCACCCTTCAAAAGAAATCACACAATCGACTATCAATTACAACATAATAGATCTTTTTGTGGCTATATCCGATCTAATAGCTCTTTGGTTTCGATTTAGATAAACGGACCTCTGCGTACTTCGATCGCTCTTTGCTCCAATACTATATCCCACCTACCATGCCGATTTAATGTTTGTTTTTTCGTGCTGACATTTCGTTCAAAAAGCTTTCCAAATCGTATTTTATACGGTATTGCGGTGTTAAAATATGGATGAGAATGTCACCCAAATCGATCGCAACCCAATCTCCGCTCTCATCAACGTATAAAAACTGCTCATCTGGTTTCAACCCTTTTTTGAGATGATCAAGAAGTGCCAAAGTGTGACGCTCCCCCAATGACGAAGCGATAACGACGTAATCGGCGAAATAATCACCCCCTTGGAAATTAAACACTTCGATCGCTTCAGCTTTGTTTTGGTCTAAGATAGCACTAATTTTTTCAATGCGTGGATTCACGGATGTTCCTTGTAATAGCTTAAAATTTTGTGTTCGATTTTCGCCTCAAGACCCAATGTACCTAGAGAGGTGCGAAAATCGGTTGAACTGATGGCTACATCGACATTTAGTCGAATCATCCGATCAGGAATAGCAACACCGTTGCGTGTCGCAACGACCCATGTCACCAAAGCATCTAGTTTGGTAAACTGATGCCATGAGGTGAGTTTTTCGAGATTGTCGGCTCCGATGATTAGGTAGATCTTTTCTGCGGATTGCGCAAAATGTTCTACCGTCTCGATAGTGTATACGCTCCGATGTTGAGCAATCTCAAAATCACTGATCGATACTTTGGGATAGGACCCGAATATCTCTTTCAGCCATCTGTAACGGATATTCCCCTCAGCACGTACCAACTCTTTAAACGGGTTGCGTGAAGCAGGTACTATAAGCAATTGATCGATCTGCAAATGCTTTAATGCTTCGGTCACAACAGCCACATGTCCCGCGTGGGGTGGATCGAAACTACCGCCATAGAGTGCGAGCTTCATAAGCCTCACTTGTAATTGAAAATAGCTTTAGGGGGCTGTAGGGAGATTTGTCCCTGTCACTTTGCAGGCTTTGTCTGAAAAGTGGATAACATCAGTAGAATTATAACCGATTTTTGGTAAAATCACCCCCTATTTTGTGTTTGTAGGACTAGTAGTAATGGCACTAAAGATTGCAATTAACGGATTCGGGCGTATTGGTCGTTGTGTAACCCGTTTAATCGCCATGAGGGACGATGTCGAATTGGTTGCTATTAACGATATGGCAACGATTGAGATGATGTGCTACTTATTGCAAAATGATTCGGTTCACGGGCCGTTTGCATCGGATGTTTCCATCATCGACCGATCTACACTGATGATCGGTGGGAAACACGTGAGGGTTTTTGCAGAAAAAAATCCCGAATTTCTCGATTTCGGCTCATGCGGTGCCGATGTGGTATTTGAGTGCAGCGGTCTGTTTTTAACGGGTGATTTGACGCGACACCATTTGGTAAAAGGGGTCAAAAAGGTGATCCTATCCGCCCCGACCAAAGACAGTGCCATCCCGACGTATGTGTTAGGGGTAAATAATCATCTCTACTTGGGTGAGCCGATTATCTCAAACGCATCGTGCACCACTAACTGTTTGGGACCGATCGCCCGTATCGTCGATGAACATTTGGGGATTGAGAAAGGGTTGATGACGACGATTCACGCCTACACGAATGGTCAGGCGATTATAGATAGCGATCATGGCAGTGATATGCGCCGCTCCCGTGCCGCTGCGGTGAATATGATCCCGACTACGACGGGAGCGGCTAAAGCGATTTCTCTTGTGTTGCCATCTTTGGAGGGAAAACTACATGGGCAAAGCGTCCGTGTTCCGACGCCAGATGTTTCGATGGTCGATTTGAATGTTTTGGTCTCAAAACCTACCTCCAAAGAGGAGTTAAGTTCCCTATTTAAAACGTATGCCGAAGGGGAAATGAGAGGAATTTTACAGGTAGATGAACGTTATCGGGTATCGCAGGATTTTGTCGGATCGTCGTTTAGTGCCACAGTGGCGGACGATCTCATACAAGTGATCGATGGTAATCTGGTCAAGATTATGGCGTGGTATGATAACGAGTGGGGCTATTCCAATCGCCTCATAGAGATGGCATTGTTTGTGAGTAAACAATAAAATAGAGCTTTATGTGGTTGTAGGGACATTTGTCCCTGCCACTTTGCGGGCTATGAACGTAAAGTGCGTAACATCAGTTATAAAAAATTAAATCTTACAGTAAGAGGAAAATATGGAATTACTCAATCTTAAAGAGTGTGACATTAATGGCAAAAAAGTCTTTATCCGGTGTGATTTTAACGTCCCAATGGACGATTATGGCAACATTACCGATGATCGTCGTATCCGTTCAGCGCTTGCAACCATCCATTACTGTTTGGATCAACAATGTGCCATCATCTTGGGTTCACACTTTGGTCGACCCAAAGGGGAACGCGACGATAAATATACCCTTGCACCGGTTGCTCGACGCCTTCATCAGCTCCTTAAAATTGATGTCAAGCTAGCAGAGGATGTTGTTGGAGAGAGTGCACAAACGTTAGCGCGTGAGCTTGAAAACGGAGAGATATTGTTGTTGGAAAATTTACGTTTCGAAAAGGGGGAGACGAAAAACGATCCTCAATTAAGCGCGGCACTTGCATCGATGGCAGAGGTGTACATCAACGATGCATTTGGTGTGAGCCATCGGGCTCATGCTTCGGTCGAGGGGATAACACGCTATTTTGATAATGCCCATAAAGCGGCAGGCTTTTTGCTCCAAAAAGAGATCCAATTTTTTGGTGTGTTGTTAGAGCGTCCAGTTCGTCCGTTTGCTGCGATTATCGGAGGATCGAAAGTTTCAGGGAAGCTTGAAGCCTTGATCAACCTTTTGCCGAAAGTGGATAAGATTCTTATCGGCGGAGGGATGGCGTTTACATTCCTTAAAGCACTTGGGCACGATGTGGGCAACTCGTTGGTCGAGGATGAACTTTTGGGTGAAGCGATTCATATTATGAACGAAGCAAAACAACTCGGGGTCAAATTTTATCTCCCTGTTGACGTTGTTGCTGCGGAAAAATTCGCCCCTGATGCGATGAGCCGATTGTGTAGCGTTCAGGAGATTCCCTCAGGATGGATGGGGTTAGATATTGGACCAGCCACGGTACGGTTGTATCGACAAGTTCTCAATGACGTTCAAACAATTCTTTGGAATGGACCAATGGGGGTATATGAGATGGATCGTTTTGCCCGTGGTTCGAATAAAATTGCCCATTTCGTTGCCGATTCGTATGCGACGACGGTTGTTGGTGGTGGTGATACCGCCGATTTGGTTCAGCGTATCGGATTGGATGAAGAGATGACATTTATTTCTACCGGAGGGGGAGCCTCTTTGGAGCTGTTGGAGGGGAAAATTCTTCCTGGCGTTAAACCGTTAATGAAATAAAAGGGGTAGATTATGATATTGTGTGCTAACTTTAAAGCGAACAAAACTCGCCAAGAGACACGGGCTTATATGGCGGTTGTTGAGTCGTTTGTGAGTGCAAACGATATCACCGATACGATTATCGTTTTCCCCCCTTTTACAGCTTTGGATCATGATCCACGTAATGTTTTGATTGGGGTTCAGAACGGTTATCCTGTCCAAAACGGTGCTTATACTGGTGAGATAGCGCTTGAGCAGCTTGAGGAGTTTGGGATTAAAACGATTTTGATCGGCCATTCCGAGCGCCGTCATATCATCGGTGAAACCCAAGAGCAAATAGCGGCGAAATTTCGCTTTTTTGCCGAGGAGGGTTTTGCGATCGTCTATTGTGTCGGTGAGCCTTTAGAAATTCGTGAAGAGGGGAATAATGCGCTGATGAGGTATATCGAAGCTCAATTTGAGGGGATCGATCTTTCCTATCCCGATCTGATTATCGCATACGAGCCGGTTTGGGCGATCGGAACGGGGCTTACCCCTTCAAACCGTGATATCGAATTGATCTATGGGGCTCTTCGAGCCAAGACCAAAGCTCCGCTTTTATATGGCGGAAGTGTCAAAGTAGATAATGCCGGTGAGATCATGGCTCTAAACAATGTGGATGGCGTGCTTGTCGGCAGTGCATCACTTAGTGCTCACGATTTTTGTGAGATGATTGCGCAAGCGGCAGAATTAAAAAAGTAGGTGACGAATTATAAAAACATTAAAGGAGAATTGTAAATGTTAATGCAAGGAAAAAAAGGTCTCATTGTAGGGCTTGCCAACGATAAATCGATCGCATACGGAATTGCTCAATCACTTCACGCACATGGTGCCAAAATGGCATTTACCTATCTTAACGAAGCGTTGCAAAAGCGGGTTGAACCGATTGCAGCGGGTTTTGATAATTCTCCAGTCTACAAATTGGATGTATCGGATGAATCTGATATGGCTACGATTGCTGACAAAGTACGTGCCGATTTTGGAGAGATCGATTTTCTCGTCCATTCGGTGGCATTTGCCCCCAAAGAGGCGTTGAGTGAAGGGTTTATGAAAACCTCCAAAGAGGCGTTTCGCATTGCAATGGATGTTTCTGTCTATTCATTGATCGATTTGACCAATCGTCTGGAGAGCGTATTGGCTCCGGGTGCATCGATTATCACCCTCAGCTATCTCGGTGGACCAAAATACATCCCCAACTACAATGTGATGGGTGTGGCTAAAGCAGCATTGGAATCAACCGTTCGCTACATGGCGGTAGAGCTCGGTGCGACCAAAGGTCAGCGGGTGAATGCTATCAGCGCAGGTCCTATCCGTACGTTAGCGGCGAGTGGAATCGGCGATTTCAAACAAATTTTGGCGTGGAATGAGTACAATGCACCGCTTCGCAAAAATGTTACGATCGAAGAGGTCGGAAACTCGGCGATGTATCTCCTCAGTGATCTATCAAGCGGCGTGAGCGGTGAAGTTCACTATGTTGATGCGGGCTATAACATTATGGGGATGGCTGCTGTAGAGAAAAACGCTGAAGGCAAAAGTGTATTTGTTTGGGATGAGAGAGAATAATCTCCTCATCATTCCCACTCTCCTCCCGTCATTCCAGCATAGGTGGGAATGACGAAAAGGTACTACTCATGATTACTTTCCTATAACTGGAAGAGATTGCATCATTTCGACATGAGAATGCTCTTTTGGCTTCCCCTCATTCATTTTAGCTTTCGTTTCATGATAGATTTTCCAACGATCAACATATTTTTGTAATGTAAACGGTTCATTCTCATCATCTAATGGAATCATCTCAGTTTTCGACTCCACTTTACCACTCGTAGATTGCGTTGTAGTGGTGATTTGTGTCGCTTTAGTCGTCTTCTCGATCACTTTACCTTCAGCAGTCTCGGTTTTGATGGTAATGATTGTTGGTTCGGTTTTGGTTGTTACGACTGTGCCGCCTGATTGTTTGGTGGTGGAATTGGTCGCTTGTGTCGCCATGATGGGGTTCCACTCCTCTTTGAGCCATGTATCGAGAGAACGCTGTAT
>JACXUF010000034.1 GCA_014764105.1 Sulfuricurvum sp.
CAATCTCAGCCGAAGAGCTCAAAGCCCTTATCGATCAAACCTATCGTGTCGAGGAGGAGTATGTTGCCCTGCGGCAATCGTATGATTATCTCCAAAGTACAATTGAGCAGGTGATTGAGTTCTTGCCCAACGCCATTTGGATTGCAGAGAGGGACGGCTCTATTTTTCTCCAAAACTCTCAAGCCAAATCTCTGAGTTCACTTTTAGAGACTCTCTGCTTCGGAGAAGAGGATTATGAGGTGCAGTTTGAAGATCGTTCCTATCTGATCAAATCGGCGCACCATAACGAAAAATATCTTTTCAGTGCAACCGACATCACCGAGCAAAAGCGTAAAGAGAATCTAGCTACGATGGGACAGATGGCGGCACACTTAAGCCATGAAATTCGTAACCCTATCGGCTCCATTGCACTTCTCGCTTCAACCCTTATGAAGCGGGTGATTCCGGAGAACCGTCCTATCGTAGAAGAGATCCAAAAATCGCTCTATCGGATTGAACGGATCATTAAGGCGACTTTGATGTTCTCAAAAGGGGTGAGTGCGCAAAAGAATGCCCTTCGATGGTGGCAACTCCGTGAGGCACTTTTGAGTGCTATCGGGTATTACAGCTATGGCAAAACGATCGAGTTTATTTTTCCTGAAGAGGATTTTGAGCTGTTTGGGGATATGGATTTGCTCACGATGCTTTTTACGAACTTTGTCTTTAACGCGATCGATGCGATTGAACTGGACGATGAGGAAGAGGGGATAATTGAGATACTTCATACTCAAAACGGTTCGATTCACAGGTTTGAGATTTACGATTCTGGAATTGGAATTGTGAATAAAAAATGGCTTTTTGAGGCGTTTAAAAGTACAAAAGAGCGGGGGAACGGTTTAGGACTTGTGTTAGCTAAAAATATCGTCCACTCACATGGAGGGGAGATTGGCGTATGTGATGGGGAGAGAAAGGGGTTCTTTTTTACCCTCTCATCCTAATCGGAGAAAATAGGCGCTGTCAGCACCGATAAATCCGCCCCTGTCAACTTCTCCTCGATGTTTTTGGATTTTCAAAATAGGGGATGGAGAGTTGATAGAGCTTTTTCTGATCTCGTGCCGCAAAGGCATCGACGATTTTGCGATTGCTTGAGAGGGAATAGGCAAGATCCTTGTGTCAGTATTATTGAAGTATATCATACGGTAATGTGAATTGCCACATAAATACCAACTTAGAAAGAAAAACTTACCCTTTTGGGAATAGAATGGACCCCAATCGGATCAGGTTTGAGCCACATTCGATTGCCAGTTCAAAATCGCTACTCATCCCCATAGAACAGATTGTCGCATTGGGAAGGGTGTCAAAAATACGGCGGGTTATCTCAAAGCTTTTTTGGATGACTGCTGGATCATCAACGTGGGCACCGATGCTCATAACCCCTTGTAGATGCAATCGAGGACACTCTTGGGTGATTTGAAGATATTTTTCGGTAATCTCTTCGGGTAAAAAACCGCTTTTGGACTCTTCATAGGCGGCGTTGATCTGAACCAATCCACGTAGGGTCATCTTCTCTCTCTCCAACCGATCGTTAAGAGCATGGGCAAGCTCGATTGAGTCGATGGAGTGGATGAGATAGGGGTGAACCGCGAGGAGATGGTTGATTTTATTTTTTTGGAGAGTACCGATGAAGTGCCACTCTATGGGGAGTTCATCAAGTGCTTCGCTTTTGGCAACCAAATCTTGTACTTTATTTTCCCCAAAAGCCCTTTGTCCGATTTCATAGAGACTACGAATTGCTTCGGTGTCTACGTATTTACTGGCAGCGACGATTTTGACGATATGGTGATCATTGACACGCAAGCGGGCTTTTTCAACCCGCTCGATAATCGCATCTATATGACGTTTGTGTTCTAGCGGTGTCATTGCATTAACCTCGTAATGTCATTATAGAGTCCTAAGCTCATAAGCCCAAGGAGAAGAACCCATCCTCCAACGGTCAGGCGATAGATCACCTCTTCGCTTGGGGCTTTGCGGCGGATCATCTCGTAGAGATTAAACATGATATGCCCGCCATCCAAAGCGGGGATTGGAAGAAGATTAAGTACTCCGAGATTGACCGAAATGAGGGCAGAGAAAAAGAGGAGGCTCATCCAACCGTATTCGGCGGCATCTGCGGTGATTTTGGTGATGCTGACCACTCCTCCCACTTCAGAAACGGGGACGACTCCGGTTAGGAGTTTTTGGACACTTTGGAAAATTAAAAACGACGTTTCATAGGTTTGTGTCGAGGCATACACGACACTCTCGATCACACCTAGATCGAGGGTATGGGTATCCCCAGATGGAGCGATCCCAACCATCCGCTGCTGGATCGTCTCTTTGAAAATATTACGAGTTTCGCTAATTTTGGGGGTGAGTGTGATGGTTTGAATACTATTACCCCGTTGAATACGGAGGGTCAAATCTCCGATCGATGATTTCACGTGATCAGAAATCTCGTTCCATTCGTCAATACTTTCGTTGTTGATGGAGAGGATAATATCCCCTTTTTGGAGTCCTGCGATATGTGCCGGAGAGTTTTTGAGAACATTTCCGATGATTGGAGAGAGGGTTTGTGGACCACCTATGGCAATGGTGTAAAAAAAGAGCCACGCAAGTGCGAAATTCGCCAATGGACCGGCGAGGAGGATGATGATTCGCTGCCACGGTTTTTTGGCGCTATAGCTATCATCGTCGTTGCTAAGAGCAATGGGATCGCTGTCGTCTTGCCCTTTCATTTTGACGTATCCGCCCAGCGGTATGGCGGAGATTTGCCATTGGGTGCCGATCCACTGAAAAGAAACAAGCTTTTTCCCAAATCCGATACTGAACACTTCGACATACACACCGAAAAAACGGGCGGCGCTATAGTGCCCTAATTCATGAAAAAAAATCAGAGCCGAGAGGACGAGTAGGGCTATTAACCACGACATTTAGACCTTTCCTTTGTACGCTTTGGTAAAACCGATCAAATATTCAGCTCCCGAATAAACGGTAAGGGCGACGGCAATCCAAAGCAATAGATCACCGAACGGCCAATGCATCAACAAAAACCCGATGGCGATCATTTGGGCTACCGTTTTTACTTTGCCCGCCATAGAGGCACTCACATCAATCCCCTCGGAGATCGAGAGGGTACGCAGTCCAGTGATGAAGAGTTCGCGAACGATGATGATATAGATAGCCCAAGCCGACGCGGCACCGCTCATCATCAGACCCAAAAAAGCGGCGAGGGTGAGCATTTTATCGGCAAGTGGATCTAGAATCTGACCGACGATGGTGATTTGATTTAGTTCGCGGGCGACATAGCCGTCAAAAAAGTCGGTGACACTAGCTATTACAAAGAGTAATGATGCAGTGTAGTAGCTCCATGTGATATCCCATCCCGCACTTGTAAACAGCTGCGGGTTGAGGATAATCCAAAACATCACCGGAGCAATGAGGAGGCGGATAAATGCTAAGATATTGGGGATATTTATCATCTAAACGTGGTACCGCCATCAACGATGATTGTTTGACCGGTGATCCAGCTCGCCTCTTCGGTACAGAGGAAATAGACTGAACCTGCGATATCGTTCGGGCTTCCCATACGGTTGAGTGCTGAACGTTTTATCGTTTCGGCTTTAACCTCTTCGTAATTGGTGAACGCTTTGAGGGCATCAGTATCTATCGGTCCGCCGGAGACGGCATTGACACGGATGTTCATCTCTCCGAGTTCAACCGCCGCATAGCGTGCCATCGCTTCGACGGCAGCTTTGTTGGTTCCGTGACCCGCATAGTTTTCGATATAGATGAGATTTCCAGTGCTGGACATCGTCACAACTGCACCACCGCCCACTTTTTCCATCCGTTTCGCTGCCTCTTGGGTTCCGACGACGAATGCGTTGACGGTTGCAGTGTAGATGTTATTGAGACCTTTGGGTTTAAGACGCATAAATTTGCCGTAGCCGCCAACAACTGGGCGACCGTAGATCATCGCGTTGCTGACGAAGAAATCGATGCGGTCAAAATCGGCATCGATCGCCTCGAAGAGAGGTTTGAATTCGTCGGGCTCTAAAATATTGAGTGGATACGCACGTGCTTTGATCCCATATTTACCCTCCCACTCATCGGCAAGTTTTTGGGCGGTTTTAGCATTGGAATTGTAGGTAAACGCTACATTGACCCCTTCGGATGCGAAACGCTCTGCGATAGCTTGACCGATCCCTTTGGTTGCTCCAGTGATGACGAGGGTTTTGCCTTTCATATTGCTCATTTATGCTCCTATAATGGTGTAATTTTGAAGTACGGATTCGAGTTTTTTGAGATTCTCAGTGCTTGGTGCAACGAGAGGGAGACGATACTCGAGGGCATCAATCAATCCTGCGATGTACATCGCCGCTTTGATCATCACCGGATTAGATTCTAAAAAGAGGGCTTTATTGATCGGGAATAAGGCATCGTTGAGCGCTTTGGAGCCTGCTAGATCACCGCTTAGTGCCTTGGTGACGAGAGAGCTTTTGAGATCAGGGAGGAGATTGGAGGTAACCGAGGTGATCCCTGCTCCACCACACGCTAGAATTGCGTAATCGATTACATCATCACCCGAGAACACTTTAAGCTCAGGGCGGCGTGAGAGGAGCTCAATGGTTCGCTCGATACTCCCCGTCGCTTCTTTAATTCCGTAGATATTCGGAACATCGTCAAACAACCGGATAACCGTATCAGCACTGATATCGACGGCGGTACGCCCTGGGACGTTATAGAGCATCATGGGCAGTTCCGGTATCGCTTCGGCAATTGCTTTGTAGTGTTGATACAACCCCTCTTGGGAAGGTTTGTTGTAGTATGGAGCAACGGAGAAAATGGCATCGACACCACATTTTTGAGCAGTGCGAGCCGCCTCAATTGCTTCGGCAGTCGAGTTGCTCCCTGCACCTGCTAGAACTTTGGTCGAGGTTCCTTTGCACACGGCAACGGCAATCTCTATGCAGATGCGATCTTCATCATGGCTCAGCGTCGCGCTCTCTCCCGTTGTACCGACTGGACAGATTGCGTCGATACCGTTGTTGATTTGACGTTGGATCAGTTCGGCGTATTTTTGCTCATCCAATTTTCCGTTTTTAAATGGAGTGATCAGTGCAGTGGTTGAACCGGTTACTAGATTCATTGTTGACCTTTGCGTAGGATTAGTGTGGTTGATTTTTCGGGAATCAAATAGGTTTTGGCAACGTTTTGAATATCGATCGGGGTGAGAGATTCAATCGCTTTTTCATAGTTTAAAAGGGGAGAGATGTCTCCTCGCGCCAAATAACCTCCGAAAAGTTCGGCAACAGAGGAAGAGCTCTCTAATGAGTAGATAAAGTCGGCTTTGGTGTTGATTCTAACCTTATCCACTTCAGCTTTCTCCACTGGTTTGCTTTGTAGGGTGCGGATAATATCCCAAATCTCTTTTTCGACTACTTCGGCTTTGACACCGTTGTTGCATACGGCCAAAAAGATGAACACGCCTGGATCGATGTTTTCCATATTGTAGGCATAGATTTGATTCACGAGCCGTTTTTCATCGACGAGAACACGGTTGAGTTGTGAGCTTTTGCCGGAGCTGAGCATTTCACTCAGAGCGGAGAGTTTCGGTTGATCGGGATGTTGAAAGTTTGGGATTGGGAAACTGATAGCGAGCATCTCTACTTCGCTCTCTTTATGTACTTCGACACGGCGTGCACCATCTTGCTCAGGTTCGATGATGTTTTTTTCAATTATTTCCCGAGTATTGGCGATGGCGCCAAAATGTTTCTCGGCCTCTTCAAAAACTTTAGATGCCACGATATCCCCAGTTACGATCAAAATAGCGTTTTTGGGCTGGTAGTAGGTCTCATGGAATGAGCGGATATCCTCCAGTGTCCATGTTTGGATATCGTTCATAAAACCGATCGGAGTCCAATGGTAGGGATGGTATACGTAGGCGCTGTTAAAGAGGCGAAAATAGAGATATCCCATCGGATTGTTATCGGTTCTCCATCGACGCTCTTCGGCAACGACGTTGCGCTCTGGCTGGAACTCGTCGTCTTTGAGGTTGAGATTTTGCATCAACTCCGCAAAAAGAGAAAGAGATTTCCCTAGATTTTCGCTGCTTGATTTGATGTAGTAGTGGGTGTAGTCAAATCCAGTCGAAGCGTTGTTCATCCCCCCGATGCTTTTGACCTCTTCGTCAAACTCACCTGCTTTGAGGTTTTTGGTCGATTTGAAATTCATATGCTCCAGCATATGGGCGATACCACTTTTACCCATCACTTCGTTACGGCTTCCCACCTTGTAAAAGATATCAGTGGAGATTACTTTGGAGCCGTTATCCATTGGTATGGCAACGACTTGTAACCCGTTAGGGAGGGTTCTGGTTTCATAGTGAGGCAAAGATGAGGCCATAAGGGCTCCTAGGGTCAAAATGGTTACAGCGAAAATTTTCATCGCCGATCAGCACCAATCGCTTCGGCAATTGAGCTAAATCCGTCCGATGCCAAAAGATCGATAAGACCACTGTTGATCTCCTCGACCACTTCAGGTCCTTTGAAAATCAACGAAGTATAGAGCTGGACGAGTGACGCTCCGGCGCGGATACGGCGATACGCCTCTTCTGGGGTGGCGATTCCACCGACACTGATGAGGGTTGTTTTGCCGTAGAGTTCGCGGGCAATTGCATCAAAGATGTAAAAACTCCGTTCACGTAATACTTCACCGCTCAGTCCTCCCATATCTTCTGGTTCAGCAACAAGTGAATAGTCTATTGTTGTGTTGGTTGCGATAATACCGTCCGCTCCGCTCATCACGGCGTGAACACATAGGGCTACCGCTTGATTTTCCGACATGTCGGGTGCGATTTTGAGAAGGATTGGTTTTTGGGTAAGTGCTTTAGCCTCGCTAAAGAGCTGAGTGATGAACGCCTCGTTTTGGAGATCACGCAATCCTGGAGTGTTTGGGGAAGAGATATTGATAACCATGTAATCGGCGTATTCGTGAAGTGCTTTGATCAACATGGTGTAATCTTTGATCGCTTTATCATCGGGGGTAATTTTATTTTTACCGATATTGACACCGATCGGGGTGCTAAAAGGGTAGATTGTTTTTAAACGGTGGGAAATCTGGAAAACGCCATCGTTATTGAAGCCCATAGCGTTTTGGAGAGACTCCTCTTCGATATGTCTCCACAAACGGGGGCGGGGATTCCCCTCTTGAGGTTTTGGGGTGAGTGTCCCGATTTCGGTAAAACCAAATCCCATCGCCTGTACGCCGTGAAACATGGTGGCATTTTTATCAAATCCTGCCGCAAGACCGACAGGGTTCAAAAAAGTACGTCCAAACAGCTCTTGGGTGAGAGAAGGGTGACTTATAAAATGTTTTGCCATCCATCCATTAAAGAGTGGGGGGCAGAAACTGGCACTTCGTAAAAGGGCCGTTGCAAGAGTATGAGCACTTTCCGGTTGAAGTTTAAAAAGCCACGGTTTTAATGATTCATATTCAAACATACTGACCCGCCTCGCATAGTTAAAGTGGATGCGATTATACTTTAAAAAGTATAAACGATATGTTAAGTATTAAGGTAAAATTCGATGTAAATGATTTTGGATGAGTGCAGCTGTCTCTTGCACCGATAATTTGGCAATTTCTAATGACAAATCGTTGTCACCTAAGGTACCGTAAAGTGTCGGTGTAGTTGTTTTAAAAAGTGCACATGTCGGAACAAACGAAGCGCTTGCCAAATGCATCGGACCTGTATCTCCGCAAACAAAAATACTCATTTGTGATAACGAAGCGCCAAGTTGACGTAAGTTTTTTTCCATAAATTCAAAAACATTATCATTAAGTTTTTTAGTCACATCTGGAGATAAAATATCTACGAAAACAGCATCTGGAAAATAACGCTGCATTTCGATTTGCCATTCATTCCACCAAGATGGATCTATTTTTTTCTCAAACCTCGCATCTCGGAACATCCCTATGATTACATCACTGGGGTGTAGGTTTTTCCCTTGTTTTAACAACTGTTTGCGGAGTGCATGAAATCCTCTCTCTTTTTCCATGGGGTCTAATCCGATATCCATTCTTTGAGGATATTGATCTGGGCTTTTATTAAAAGCTTGCATCAGATAGAGAGGTTTGATTGCTTCATGAACAATGGTATTCGGGGGCGGGACAGTATGGGTAAGCGGAGACCATTCGTTTGGATAATCGAATCCGAGTTTGTATGTCCCTTTAGCTAAAAATGTAGCGGCTCTGTCACTTGCAGAACCTAAATTCAAATTCAAAACCAAATCATAATGTTTTGAACGTAGCTGTCGTATATGCCGTATGAGTTCACGAGGATGTTTTAAAAGTGTTCTTGAAAAATCATAAATATTTTGGACGTTTTTAAAGCCTCTTAGTAATGGAATTGTATATTCAGCTCCGACTAAAATGTCGATTGTTGCATTTGTAAACTCGATCTCCAGTGCTTTTAGTATAGGGGTGGTGAATAAAATATTACCAATTCTGTAATTAATACGAATGACCAATATCGTGCGAATCGCATCTGATGCGATAGGCTGTTTAGATGGTTCATTCGAGAAGCATTGTCGAAGAATACTATTTAAAAAATTTTTGAGTTTTCTTCTGAATCGTGAATGGAGCGGCACTCCCATTTGTTTTATCCTTCTAGTGGTTTTCGCTTAAAGTACGGCTCAAGCGTTGATATTCTTGTGAAGTTACCAAGAGTTCATTATGGCTTCCTGATGCAATAATTTCTCCCTGTTTGAAAACCAAAATTTGATCAGCATTTTGGATTGTACTAAGGCGATGAGCGATCAAAATAGTGATTTTATTTTTGGAAAAACGTTCTAATGCATCTTGTATTTTTTGCTCGGTTTCATTGTCAAGGGCACTTGTTGCTTCGTCCAAGACTAAGACAGAAGAGTTTTTATAAATTGCTCGTGCAATGGCAATACGTTGGCGCTGACCACCCGACAAATTGGTTCCGAATTCTTGCATTACGGTATTGATGCCTTCAGCCAATGATTCCGCAAAGTCCAATGCATCAGCCATACGAAGGGCATTTTTTACTTTTGCTTCATCTATCTCTTGACCGTATGCTACGTTTGCCGCTAAAGTATCATGAAAAATATAGACCCTTTGAGATACGAGAGCGATCTGAGAACGGAGAGAGTGTTGAGTGTAATCTTGGATGTTGTGTCCGTTGATGAGAATCTGACCTGACTGGGGATCAAAAAAACGGAGCAAGACATTGATAAACGAACTTTTACCACCGCCGCTTTGACCCACAAGGGCAATGGTTTGACCTTTGACAATCGTGAAATTGATGTTTTTAAGTGCGTAGTGATTATTGAATTTTAAAACGACATTTTCGTATGTGATTTGTTCAACGGATTCGTTCAACAATTTCGTACCGTCTATAATTTCATTTGGTTGATCCAAAACTTGAAATACCCTTTCACTCGCTGCCTGAGCATCTTGAATTCGACCTAAGATATTACTCACCCCTTTAAGCGGCTGAAAGACCAATCCGACGGCGGTTAAAAATGCGGTAAATTCACCGACCGTCATACTCCCTTCATAAACGTAATGTCCTCCGACAAAAATGACGGCAGCCAATCCGATAGCTGCAATGATCTCACTGATAGGGGAGACCAATTCACTTGTATAGGATGATTTCATATTAATTCTGAAAAATGTTTCGTTGACTTCATGAAAGCGGTTTAATTCAAACAGTTCTGTACTGTTTGCTTTAATGGCTTCGGAGTTATTAAATATATCGGTAAGACGTGAAACAATATCGGCATTTTTTTCTTGGGAACGGTGGGCTAAACGTTTGAGCCTTTTGGTGATTTGTAGCAATGGAAGCACTGCGGCAGGTATAGCGATTAGTGCCCAAAAAGCCAATAATGGATTTAAATAAATGACATAACCTACCAATGCGACAACGGTTAAACTTTCACGAACCAATTCAGGCATCATGGTAGAAACAAAATATTGTATTCTAGCGACGTCATTCGTGATACGAGATATCAATTCTCCACTACGATTGGTGTGGAGATATTTCATATCCATATATATCATTTTTGATAAAAGTTCTTCTCTAAGGATCGAAATAATGTGCAATCCAATGTAGGTATTAAATATCGCTTGTAAATAACGTCCTATGGATTTAAAGACATAGATAAGAATTAGCAAGGACGGGATGATATAGAGCATTTCAGACTTTTTGCTGATGAACATATCGTCCATCAACGGTTTCATAATATGTGCAGTCAAAGCCGTAGCGGTGACGGTGAGGAGAATTCCCACAAGTACCATAAAAAATTGAAATTTATAACCCTTAATATAGGGCCAGTAGCGTTTATATGTTTTGCTGAATTTCACTCCCGTATCTCCCAAAAGGTTCCGTTGGTGCTATCCATGATCGATACTCCTAGTGAGGTGAGTTCATCGCGAATCGCGTCGGAAGTGGCAAAATCTTTGGCTTTTTTGGCTTCAGTGCGTTTGAGGATTAAATCATTGATTTGTCTTTTTGCAGCATCATCTAACCCGAATTGAAAATACTCAAACGGATTTTGTCCTCCAAATCCCAATACGATTTCTACGGCCGCCAAAGCGGAAAGGAGAATCTGATGGTACGCTTTATCTTTCGGATTAGTGTCGAGTACTTCATTAGCATTGCTGATCAGCTCGTCTATGAGGGCGTAGGCGCGGGAGACATTCAGATCGTCCCCCAATGCTTCGAGAAGATTGCGTTTAAACTCGGTATCGATCACTTCTGCAGTGAGACCGAAAAGGCGCTTTTTGAGACGGTATAGGCGATCAAGACGCCGTTTGGAAGCGATCAGATCCTCTTCGTTAAAA
>JACXUF010000035.1 GCA_014764105.1 Sulfuricurvum sp.
TGCGTGCATCAGCGTCTCTTACGCTCGCATCTAAATTCTTCTTTCGCTATTCCCGCATAGGCGGGAATATAACTCCATCTTCGAAGTCACCGAATTTCTCAAGAGCGGGCGCAATACTCTTGACGGATTAAAAAAATGTTTGATCGGATTTCACTCTCGGTCGTCCGTTCCAGTAGATTGCAATCGCAAAGATTCTGTCAATCTTCGTCAATTGTCCCTTTGAAGAATGTTTGGTAGGACAAAAGATCAAAATCGATCCCATCAGTTGAGATACCTCTTTCATTCGCAATGTTTTGTAAATCATACATAACATCGGAAGATGTCTCTATGATGCTGGTAAGCACGTTTTAGGGCTCCATGATCGATACGGCTTTACGCTCCTGAAAGTTGAAATGGCGCTCCAAATCCGAATTATGAATGAGAACTGGTACCACAACGAGCGAAGCGATTACTGCCGCTATTGTACCAAAAATCAGCGAAACTCCAAGCCCTCCAAATACGGCGTCACTGGCCAAAAGGGTCGATGCGAGTATAATCGCCGTAGCGGTCAAAAAGATCGGCTTTGCACGGGTCGCAGTAGCGTAAGCGATTGCTTCGGCTTTGTGCATCCCTTTGTCCAGCATCAGTGATTTAGTAAAATCGATCAAGAGCAACGAGTTGCGTGAACTGATTCCAATGAGGGCGATAAATCCGATCAAAGAGGTCGCAGTGAGGAAAAAGGTATCCGTCGTAAAGATGTCAATAATACCGTGTCCTACAATTACCCCGATGATCGAGAGAAAGCTTCCCAGCAATACGATTCCGCTAAGGACGAAGCTTTTGTAGTAGACCACCATCAACAAGAAAATGAGAATCAGTGCGGCAATGAACGCACCACCCAAATCGGCAAATGTATCAAGGGTCACTTCCATCTCACCGTCCCATAGAAGCTCATAGCGTTCATGGGTTTTTTTATCGATCAATTCGAGGTTGAAGAGACCGATTTTGTGGATTTCATATTCATCCGTGAATGTCTTTAAGATTTCGTTTCGAGCATCCATTAGCGGATAAACCTGAGAGACCATATCGGTTTCGGCAACAACATTAGTCATCTGGTGGAGATTTTTCGACATGATCATCGGATTGGATTTGACCGCAACAATATCGACCACTTCGGTTATGGGGACCATCATCCCCATTTGATTCATCAGTTTGAGACCTGCGAGTTTGTACTCAATTGCCATTTTGTCGCGAGATGCAAATTTTTTCCCTTCTGGAGTGAGCGTTAGGAAAATTGGGATCTGATCTGTTGCTTTTTGGGAATTTTTCACTGCAACCCCCATCCCTTCAAATGATAGATAGAGGATATCGTTGACATGTTTAATATCCAAACCTGAGCGGATGATTTTGTCAGTATTGACCCGGATCTCGAATTTGTCATAAATCTCATCTTGCATGATATCGATGTCAACCAATCCGTTGGTTTTTTGGAAAACCCCTTTAACGCGCTCACTCAAATGACGAATTCCAGCGCTGTTTTGACCGTAGATTTCAGCAACGATCGCCGCCATCGTTGGAGGACCCGCAGGCGGTTCGATGAATTTGATACTGGTTTGAGGATAAATGTTTTCACACTGTTTGACAATAATAGGGCGTAAGCGCTGAACCATCAGATAGGAGGGCTCTTCACGATCATGTTTTTTAGTGAGGTTGACGACCACTTCAGCAACGTTTTCACTGTTTTTAAAATGGCTCCCTTTGATAAGTCCGGCAAAATCGAGCGGTGATCCTGTCCCCAGAAACACTTCAACATCTAGTGCTTCGGGTTCGTGTTGCAATACGCCGACAACACATTCGCTCACTTGTCTGGTTTGTTCGATCGAACTCCCATTAGGAAGATCGATATAGATATTGTAAGTATCGTTGTTTTTCCCCGGCAGCATTTTGGCCAAAACGAGTTCGCTCGGGATTAAGGCAACGGAAACAATAAAGGCGATGAGGGTTCCCCAAAGCACTTTTTTCTTTTTAGCAGGGGAAGCGAGGAGGGTTAAAAGATAATTTTCAAATTTTTGATACATTAGTGAGCCTCTCCGTGATGATCAGGTTTTTTGAGTAAGCGTACCGCCAAATAAGGGGTGAAAATATAGGCGACGAATAGTGATGCGATCAACGCTACTGGAACGTTTGCTGGGATCGGTTTCATAAACTGACCCATCATCTGTCCTACGAACGCCATCGGTACCATGGTGAGGATAATCGCCAATGTTGCGATATTAGTCGGTGCGCCGATCTCGTCTGTTGCTTCGATCATCAGTTCGTCGCCGTTTTGATTTGCAGCCCCTTGTGAGTGGAAGTGACGGTGAATATTTTCGATAACGATAATTGCCGCATCGACCAAAAGACCCAGTGAGAGCAAGAAGGCAAAGAGGGTGATACGATTGATGGTTTGCCCTGTGATATAGGCGATAAAGAGGGTAATCGCTAAAATTGCTGGAACGGTAAAGGTGACGATGAGTGATTCTCTCCAACCGAGGACAAAAATCAGCAAAATGGCAATGATGACGATGGAGAGGATGAGGTGAAATACCAGCTCGTTAACCGCTTCATTTGCCCGTTCTCCATCGTTGCGTGTGATGACGTAGTTAATCCCTTGTGATGCCATCTGCTCTTTATATTTGGCGAGTTCCTCTTTGACCGCTTCGGCGATGATAACAGAGTTGGTCCCTTGGAGTTTGGAGACGGTAAGGGTGATTTGATCTTTGAGGGGGGTAAATTTGCCGTTTTCATCTTTGATAGTAACAAGAGCCGAACGGAAATTTTGGATATCTTCCCCAGAGGTTACTGTGGCAACATCGCGCAGATGGATTGCCGACCCACCATACGAAGCCACAATGATATTCCCGACATCTTCGACACTCTCGATAGCGTTGCGTACACCGATCATAACGATTTTGTTGTTTTGAGTTTTACCTTTAATCTCAGGGACGTTGTAGGCAAGCGATTGGGTTGCCATCATGATCTGACCCAGTGAGAGGTTGTACCCCGCGAGGCGGTTCATGTCAACTAAAACATTGAATTGGTGTTTTTTTGCCCCTTTGATATCGGTTACGGCAACGTTGGGGAGACCGTTGATGTGGTGTTGAATCTCTTTGACTCGATCGTATAGATCGGTTGCTTTGAGGTTGGGGTTATTGGCATAAAATGCAACCGATACGATCGGAATATCGACATCGATATCGAGTGGTTTGATGATCGGCTGCATTGCTCCTTTGGGGAGGATATTCATGTTTTGCATGATTTTGTCGTAGATTTTGAGGTTTGAGTCCTCTTTTTTCTCTCCGATGTAGAAGGCGGCATTGATTACGGCAACGTTATCCATCGCCATGCCGTAGATATGCTCGATGCCCTTAACCTCTTTGAGTTTACGTTCTAGAGGTTTAACAATGACGTTTTCCACTTCACTAGCAGTTGCGCCAGGGAGGGCGACGATCACAGTTGAACCGGATACCACCATTTGAGGGTTCTCTTCGCGCGGCATGAGTACAAGCGACATGTAGCCGATTACAAGAAGAAATATTCCAAGAATTGGGGTAAGAGGATTGCGCAGAAACCCTTTTGCAAGCTTTCCGGCATAATCTTTAGGTTGGTATGAATGAGGGGCGTGCATACAAACTCCTATTCGATTTCAACGGTTGCGTACATTCCGGGATAAACGGTTTGTCTGGCGTTAAAGGAGATTTTGATTTTAAACGTATGGGTTGTTGGATTGGAGCTGGGGATAATTGCACTCACCCGTCCGATACCGGTATAGCCTACCGATGGGACCGATACTTTTACTTTTTTTCCGACAGGGACGAGTTTTAGGTTGTTTTCGGCAATTTCTACTTCGATTTTGAGTGCGTTGAGATCAGAGAGGACGATTGCTGGCATCCCCGGCATCGCCATTTCACCTACTTTGATGTTTTTGGAGATTACGACACCGTTGTTTGGAGCCGTGATTCGGAGATAGTTGTATTGATTGTTTACCTCTTTGAGGCGGGCTTTAGCTTGATTGACCTGGCGTTCAGCAATGTTGATCATGTTTTGGAGGTTCTTTTTGGAGAGTTCGAGGTTTTCGACTTCGAATTTGGAGACCATATCCTGAGCCAATAGCCGTTTGTTGCGCTCTAGGTTCAGCTCCAAGTTCGCGTATTGGTTTTGATACATTTGAAGTGAAAGTTCCGCTTGAGCGATCCCCAGCTCTACTTGGGTTTTTGCCGAATCGATCTCTTTAGAGTCGATCGTGTATAGTAATTGCCCCTTTGAGACGCGGGAACCCTCTGAGACATTGACGCTGGTGACGAATCCCATATTGCGGCTGGTGATCATTTTTTGGTTATCGCTAATAACACTCCCTGAGAGACTAAGTCCTGCGGCGCTGAGGGTAGATGCAAGAGCAAGTGAGGTGATCCAAAATTTCATTATTTAACTCCGTTACTTAGTTTTTCGAGGGCGAAAATGCGCTCGTTTCGTTGGTTTTTGACCATTTGAAGATTGAGAACTTTCTCAATCTGTTGGGATTGCTTGATGATCACATCAGACATTGACGCGAGGTGCTCATGGTAGCGACCCTCATAATTTTTGTATATTTGATCTGCTAATTCCAGCTCTTTTTCCAAACTTTTGATTTGTCCATTTAGACTGTCGATTTCTGTACGAATTTTATCGTATTGTAGCGCAATCCCTTTGCGGGCCAATTCTACTTGAATAGACGTTTTGAGTTTTTCGATACGGGCTTTTTCAAGGGAGTTTTGATCTACTCCGCCGTTGAAAAGATTCCATGTGAGGCGAGCTCCGATCGTATAGGCTTTGTGATTGTTCAAATCGCCTAAAAAAGTATCATCCGCACTGCTGACTTCGGCAAACGCACCAATTTGTGGCAAGAAGGGGGCGTAGGCGAGATCGACCATCTTCTCCCGAATCTCCAATCCACGAGACGCTTTTTGCAGATCGGTGTTGTTGGCGAGCACGTCACCCTCACTGATGTACGAAGTGGGATAATCGGAGGCAGGGAGCTCGATCTCAGTGACTGGAGTGTTGAGGAGAAAACTGAGGTAGTGGTAGAGGAGCTTTTGGTTCGCCTCCATCTCGGCAATGTTTCGTTCGACGTTGGCTTTACGCGCTTGAACTTCGAGTAAATCCACTTTTTTGGCGTACCCCTCTTGGATCATCATTTGGGTGGTTTGTTCCAACGTTGAGATGTTTTTGTAGATCGTCTTCATATGGTTGATGGAGTTTTGGAGCAATGCCATATCGTAATAGCTTTTGCGGGTTTCGTAGATTTTTTCCGTTTTCACTTTCGTAGCATCGAGTTTTTTGATCTGCTCCATTTTGAGGCTGATATCACCGTATGCGCTCAGTTTTCCTCCGGTATAGAGAGGAGCCATGTAGGTGAGTTTACTCTGGAAATAGTTTTGGTAACCCGGATAGTTGAGATCAGTAGGCTGTTTGCCAAGTACATTGGAACAATACGCGGGTGGAGTACCACTTTGACATGCTAGAAAATCACTGAGACCAAAGTCTCCGAAATTGGCTTCCCTGGAACTCAGTTTAAACCCAAAAGCGTTCCCAGCATCGTTGGAACGGATTATATTTTGGGTAAAATCGAGTGAGCCGTAGTTGTACCCTTTGGCGATAGCGACATCACTCTGCGCACTTTGGAGATCCAAAGCGGCGGTTTTGATTTCGAGGTTATTGTTCTCTAAAATTTCGAGGGCGGCAGGGAGCGAAAGAGCTGTACCCATGAGATGGCATGTACCTAAAATAAGGGATGCACCGAAGATACGTGAAAAGACATTCATCTATCGATTCCTTGTGATCTATTTGTGATTATAATCAATCGTATAACGTTTATTGTACAATTTAATGGATTTAATAAAGCTAAAAGTGTAGACGATTGTGGCAAACATAATGATAAAAACGGACGATACGCTATACTCAATTTGAAATTCCTCTCGCTTTCGGGTAAAATTCGCTCAACAAAAGAATCATAAGGAATTATATATGGCAACCATCGGTATGGGTGATATCAAAAAGGGTGTGCGTCTCGAAATCGACGGCAATCCGTTCAAAGTCGTCGAGTTTCAACATGTTAAACCGGGTAAGGGGGCGGCGTTTGTCCGTTGTAAAGTAAAAAACTTCAAAAACGGTAAAGTGATCGAAAAAACGGTTCACGCAGGTGATAAATTTGAGGTGCCGAATATGGCGCATAAAACGATGCAGTTTTTGTATGATGATGGCGAAATGCTTCAGTTTATGGACAATGAGAGCTATGAGCAGATTGGTCTTACATATGATCAATGTGAAGATGCGATGAAATGGATCAAAGATGGTACAAATGTCCAAATGATTTTCCACAATAACGAAGCGATCAGCGTAGATGCTCCGGAGATTATGGAGCTCAAAATAGTCGAAACTCCGCCGAACTTCAAAGGGGATACCTCAAGCGGTTCTAAAAAACCGGCTACTCTCGAAACCGGAGCTGTAGTACAAGTTCCGTATCACATATTAGAGGGTGATATCATCAAAGTTAACACCGTTGAGGGTGAATATTTGGAGAAAGTGAAGTAATTCAAGCCCCTTTTTTCCTGTTTGCCCTGAGCCAGTCAAGGGTAGCTTCCCTCATTCCCGATGTGATCGGGAATTTGGCTTTTCATACAATTTATATTCCCTATTTTCTTTATTCGGTGTAGAATACGCATAGTAAATATTATGTATTTATGGAGTTTTTTATGTCTAAAGTTTTAGTTCCGATAGCTGAAGGGTTTGAAGAGATCGAAGCGGTGAGCATTATCGATGTGTTGCGCCGTGCTGGGATTGAGGTGATTATGGGATCATTGAACGAGTCAATGATCGTCAAAGGGGCAAATGGTATCAGTGTGCAGTGTGACCGTTCTGTAGCGGGTATCAGTGCTGATGCGATTGACATGATCGTTTTGCCGGGAGGCTGGGGTGGTACAAAAGCGCTTGCAGCGGACGGTAACGTTCAAAATCTCCTCAAAGAGATGGATGCAAAGGGTAAATATATCGGTGCTATTTGCGCCGCTCCGTTTGCCCTCGATACCGCAGGGGTGCTCAAAGAGGGGTACACCTGCTATCCTAGCGTCGAGAATGAGATTAAAACATCGGGATTTAGAGGTGCTGAACATGCCGTCGTCGAGAGTGGCAATGTAATGACGTCGCGCGGACCTGGGACGGCGATCTGTTTTGCGCTAGCAATTGTGAAAATACTGCGTGGCAAGGAGACTTATGAAGCACTCAAGGGTGGATTGTTGGCGGATTATTGCGCGTCGATTTAGCCTTTTTCCCTCTTGTTAACCCTTCATAGTCCAAAGCGAAGCGCATTTGTTGCGTTGAGATTCGGGTGATGTCGGGACTCGACTGATTATCTATAGTTTTTTATAAACAAAAGCTCCTCTTTACCCTCCAAATACTATAATCTCCGATACTTTTTTCAAGGCATTTTTTTTATGAGCACAATTCCCCCATTTACCCACCTTCATTTACACACTGAGTATTCACTGTTAGACGGTGCAAATAAAATTTCGACATTAGCAAAACGGGTGAAAGAGCTGGGGATGACTTCTGTTGCGATGACCGATCACGGCAATATGTTCGGGGCGATAGATTTTTATCAGCAGATGAAAAAAGAGGGGATTAAACCGATCATCGGAATGGAAGCCTACATCCATAACGGTGAGGATTTGGGGGATAAAACGATCAAACAACGTTTTCACGTCTGTTTGTTTGCCAAAAACGAAACGGGGTATAAAAATCTCATGTATCTTTCGTCTCAAGCCTATATCAATGGCTTTTATTATTTTCCCCGTATCAACAAACAACTCCTTCGTGAAAACAGCGAGGGGATTATCTGCTCTTCGGCATGTTTGCAAGGAGAAGTAAACTGGCATCTCAACACCAACAGTGAACGTAATGTCAAAAACGGGGCGTTAGGGTACGATGAGGCCAAACGGATCGCATTGGAATACCGTGACATTTTTGGTGATGATTTTTACATGGAGATCATGCGTCATGGAATCGGTGATCAGCTTTTTATCGATGAGCAGGTGATTAGACTCTCCCGCGAGACGGGGATTAAACTTATCGCTACTAATGACACCCACTACACGTTCCCTGATGATGCGCAATATCATGAAGCGTTTATGTGCATTGGGATGAATAAACTCTATGACGATCCAAAGCGGCTGCGCCACTCGGTGCATGAGTTTTATATCAAATCTCCCGAACAGATGGCGCGGTTGTTTGCCGACATCCCAGAAGCACTCTATAACACCCAAGAGATTGTGGACAAATGCCAGTTAGAACTCAAACTAGGGAACCCTACTCCACCGAATTTCAAATTTACAACTGAATATGCCCGTGAAGAGGGGCTCGATATTACGGAGGATTCAGAGTATTTTATCCACTGTTGTCGCAAAGGGCTTAAAGAGCGTTTGGTACACGTTCCTGCTGAACGTCATCAAGAATATCGTGATAGGTTGGAGTTTGAGATCGAGGTGATCAATCAGATGAAATTCCCAGGCTACATGCTCATCGTTTGGGATTTCGTCCGTGAAGCCAAAAAGATGGGGATTGCCGTAGGACCGGGTCGCGGATCGGCGGCGGGGAGTCTAGTTGCCTATGCGCTGGAGATTACCGACATCGATCCGATGAAGTACGATTTGCTTTTTGAGCGTTTTCTCAATCCAGAGCGGATATCGATGCCCGATATCGATATAGACTTTATGCAGTCGCGTCGCGGTGAGATCATTGATTATGTCGTCCGCAAGTACGGTCGTGAGCAGGTGGCACAGATTATCACGTTCGGTTCGCTACTTGCCAAAGGGGTGATTCGTGACGTTGCCCGCGTCCTTGATATGCCACTATCCCAAGCTGATGCGATGGCAAAATTGATCCCCGATGAGTTGGGGATTACCCTCAACGGGAAAACCAAGGGGGGGGAGTTCAAACCCGGTGCGTTCCAAAAAGAGCCGAAAATTGCCGAATTGATCGAAAATGACAAGCAGGCGGCACGGGTGTGGGAGTTTAGTAAAAAACTCGAAGGGCTCAAACGTAATGCGGGGATGCACGCAGCTGGAGTCGTTATCTCCAACGAACCGCTTTGGAAAAAAACTCCGATCTATAAACCCTCTGGGGAGGAGACCTTTGTTACCCAGTATTCACTCAACTTCCTCGAAGACATTGATTTGATCAAATTTGACTTCTTGGGACTCAAAACTCTCGATGTTATCGACAATGCGATCAAACTGATCCAAAAACGGTATGGTGTCGAGGTTAACTGGCATACCATTGATGAAAACGATCCCAAAGTGTACGAGATTATCCAAAGCGGTGAGACGATCGGAATGTTTCAGATTGAGAGTTCGGGGATGCAGGATTTGAACAAACGGCTCAAACCCAGCTCATTTGAAGACTTGATCGCGGTACTTGCACTCTATCGCCCAGGACCGATGGAATCGGGGATGTTGGATGATTTTATCGAACGTAAACATGGCCGTCAGGCGATCACCTATACCTTCCCATCGATGGAGCCGATCCTCAAACCGACGTATGGGGTCATCGTCTACCAAGAGCAGGTTATGCAGATTGTACAAACGGTCGGCGGTTTCAGCCTCGGTGGCGCGGACATTGTACGTCGTGCGATGGGGAAAAAGAAACTAGAAGAGATGCAAAAGTACAACAAAGAGTTTAGTGAGGGGGCGCAGAAACAGGGGTTGGATTATCACAAAGCCTCCGAACTCTTCGATCTGATCGAAAAGTTCGCTGGATATGGGTTTAACAAATCCCACTCGGCGGCATATGCGATGGTCACGTTCCAGACGGCATGGCTCAAAACCTACTATCCTCAGGAGTTTATGGCGGCATTGCTCACTTCGGAGAAAGATAATACCGATAAGGTGGTCAAATACATCGACGAAGCCAAACGGATGAAAATTTTCCTCGGAGCTCCCGATATTAACCATTCACAGCTTGAGTTCTCCGCGATCACCAAAGAGGATCAAGATCAAATCCTTTTTGGTTTGGGGGCGATCAAAGGGATTGGGGAAGCGGCGGTCGAGTCGATCCTCGAAGCGCGCGCGGAGGGTGAGTTCAAAGACATCCAAGACTTCATTAATCGAATTGAGCCGCAAAAAGTGAACAAAAAGGTGATCGAGTGCATCATCAAAGCGGGGGGATTGGATTGTTTTGGCTACTCCCGCCGTGCTTTGTTGGAACAGATCGAAACCCTCGTCGAGACGGCAAAAAAAGGCTCATCTCTCAAAAAAGATGCCCAATTTAGCCTTTTTGGGGATGATGAAGAGGTGACGGCGGTCGAACTGAGTCTCAAAAATATGGAGGAGTTTGATCTTAAAACACTCCTTGATTTCGAGAAAGAGACTCTCGGATTCTACGTCTCTGGCCATCCGCTCGATAACTATCGAGACCAAATCGATACGATCAACTATACCCTCTCAAGTGAGATCGAAAATATCGCTGATGGTTCCAGTGCTATATTCATCGGAAAAGTCGAAGAGATCACCAAAAAGATGTCGAAAAAAGGGTCGCAATTCGGACTGGTGAGTCTCATGGATTTTCATGGAAATATCGAGGTGATGCTCTTCTCTGACAAGCTAGAAGAGTTAGAAAAAATGGATCTCGATGAGCCGATCGCATTCAAAGTCAAGGTAAATCATACCGATATGTTTACCCGCATTAGTGTTACCAAAATCATGACCCTGAACGAAGCGAAAAAAGAGGCGAAAAAGGTGGAAACCAAAATCGTCGAAAACCTCGCACCGCAAGAGCCGTTACAACTACGCCTCCGCCTCAG
>JACXUF010000182.1 GCA_014764105.1 Sulfuricurvum sp.
TTTTGCTTGTAATGAAAGATACTTTACTGTACAATCTAGTCTAGATCAGCCAATATTGCACGAAGCAGTTTTTCGTAAGGAGCCCCAATGAAGGGACAAGATGATATTTTAAAAGTTGGCACCAATGAGATGGAGTTGGTCGATTTTCGTATATTTAAACGTGAAGGGGATGGGGTATATGAGGGGATTTACGGAGTAAACGTTGCCAAAGTGCGTGAAATTATCCGTTTTCCGAAATTGACCGAACTTCCTGGAACACCCGATTTTATCGAAGGAATTTTTGATTTGCGTGGTGTGGTTATACCTGTGGTCAATTTGGCAAAATGGATGGGGGTTGAAGCCCCCGAAGAGATGGCTAGCCAATCGCGTGTTATCATCACCGAGTTCAATAACATCTTGATCGGTTTTGTCGTTCATGAAGCAAAACGGATTCGTCGAATCAATTGGAAAGATATCGAACCGGTCTCTTTTATCTCGTCGCAAGAGGGGCTGGACGGCTCAAAAATCACTGGTGTCACCCGCATCATTGAAGAGGATGCGGTATTGCTTATCCTCGATTTAGAGGGGGTTGTTCAGGAGCTTGGACTCTATCAACCATCTCACGGTACGCTGGAAGAGGGAAAATACCATTTTAGCGGTCATGTTCTTCTATTAGATGACAGTGCTACAGCACGCCGTATGATCAAAGAAGCATTGGAACAAATGGGCTTTGACGTTATCGAAGCGACCGATGGTCAACAGGGGCTTAAAATACTTAATGACCTCTACAGCGTCTATGGAGATGAGATAGGCTCAAAGCTCCGTCTGATTGTATCGGATGTCGAGATGCCACTCATGGATGGTTTTCATTTCGCCGCTAACGTCAAATCAGATGAACGGTTTAAAATGATACCGATCGTGTTTAACTCTTCGATCAGCGATCATTTCAGCGAAATTCGTGGTAAAGAGGCTGGTGGAGAGGCGTATTTGGTCAAATTTGATTCGAATTTATTTTATGATGAAGTTGCACGGGTTGTCCGCGCACACATTCAATAGGGGTTGGAAGATGGATGAATTTCAAGAGATATTACAAGACTTTTTGATTGAGTCGTTTGAACTTATTGAACAACTTGACCAAGATTTGGTCGAACTCGAATCTAGACCCGACGATTTGGATTTGCTCAATCGTATTTTTAGGGTTGCCCATACGATTAAAGGGGCGAGTTCATTTTTGAATTTTGATGTTCTGACTCACCTAACTCACCATATGGAAAATCTCCTGAACATGGCGCGTCATGGTGATTTGATTATCGATGCGGATGTCATGGATGTGATTCTCGAATCGATCGATTTGATGAAGGCACTGCTTGTCCGCATCCGCAATAGTGGAGAAGATAGCGGTTTGGAAGTGGATCTGTGTGTAGCCCGTTTGGATGCGGTAGCAAACGGTACACATCTCAGCGAAGTCACTTCTGAACCCGTTGCACACACCCAAGAATCGGAACCAGAGCCACTCAATACCGTTGCGAATGAAGAGGTTGATTATGCGGGGATGAGCGAAGCGGAAGTCGAAGCGGAGATTGAGCGTCTGTTGGCGCAACGCCAAGCTGAAGACGCGGCAAAACGGGCTCAAAAAAATGCCTCTTCGGCAGAGAGCGAAGAGGAACCCAATTACGAGGGGATGAGCGAAGCGGAAGTCGAAGCGGAGATTGAGCGACTGTTGGCGCAACGCCAAGCTGAAGATGCCGCGAAGCGGGCTCAAAAGAGTTCTAAATCTGAAAAACCAAAAGAGACTACGCCTCCTCCGGTGCCAGTAGCTGTTGCTCAACCTGAA
>JACXUF010000183.1 GCA_014764105.1 Sulfuricurvum sp.
TTGAATTAGCTACGGCTAGTCCTACGAATTTTGATTTTTCAAATCTTACCTATTTTTAGGCTTCTGTGACTATGATATCCCGTCGAACTCAGGTTATAATCTTACTCATGAAAAAGTTATTGACCTTATCCCTTTTATTTGTCTTGATGTCCGGTTGTACCCTTACCAATTTGGCTGCCAAAGGGGCGGTACAGAAACGGGTTAAAATTATTGATCAGATTAGCCTAAACGGTTCACCGGAGAGTAAACTGCCTTTTTCTGGTATATCAGATTTGGCTTATAGTCTGCAGGAAAAGAAGCTCTATTTGATCGGAGATCGCGGTTACTTCCATATCTTTGCGGCTCAATTTGATGCTAAAAAAAGCACGCTACAGTTTCTCAAAAGTTATCAAATCCAAAATAAGAACAATCCCGACAGCGAAGGGTTGACCTTTAACGGAGATAATGAGTTGATTATTTCACTGGAAGGTTCACCGCAGATTAGCAGAATCTCCCGCGAAGGGGTAATCCAATCTGATTATAAATTGCCCCAGTCGCTGATGAAAAAAGCCAATTACAAAAACGGAAACTCGATGTTTGAAGGAGTGGCATATCATCCGCAATATGGGGTACTGACCGCAGCCGAGTTTCCGCTCTATAAACGTTCCAATACCCATCAAACCATTTATGCGATTAACGGCAAAGAGTGGAATTTCCAAGCTGAATCGGATCCAAACTCGGCAATCACCGCACTGGAGGTGATGGATGATAACAATCTCTTGGTCTTAGAGCGTGCTTACAACGGTATCTCCAAACCGCTTTTTATTACCCTCAAAAAGGTCTATCTCAATCAATGCGACAGTAAACAGCGGTGTCAATCCGAGGTTTTGGCGAAGTTCAACAGTGCTGAAGGGTGGGGATTCAATAACTTCGAGGGATTAGCCAAAGTCGGTAAAAATCGTTATGTGATGGTTTCTGATAATAACCAATACGATTTTATGCCGACTATCTTGACCTATTTTGAAATCCTGCCATGAGAAATGTCAAAATCGTCGTTCTAATCGCACTTTTTATACTTCTTGGCTATTGGGGTTTTCGTTCCTATCACGCCGCCAAAGCCTATGAACATACCAACCAAACCATAGCCGAACAGAGTGATGCTGCCGGTTTAGCCGAAGCGAAATTAGATCATCTCACCTCAGTACTCTCGTTTGGACTGATCGAAGATGAGACCAAAGCCCGATTTGCCCGACTGGCTCAAGAACAAAATAGGCATCACCAAGCTACACAGCGGTATCTCTACTATTTTTTAGCCACCCTGTTGCTGATTATCACGATCGGTTTCACCTGTTCCTTAATCGCACAGACCTTTATATTGGCAACCGGCTCACTCTATGCTTTGATACTGGGGCTGATCAATCCGATTTTGATGATTATCATTCACAAAGAGGTCGAGTACCTGGGCAAGGTGGTACTCTCCTTTGAATCCAAAGGGATACTCGACTCGGTTCAACAGCTTTTGAGCAAGGGAGAGATGACGGTGGGGATTACTATTCTGCTCTTTTCAGTGCTGATTCCGTTTGCCAAGATTATGACGCTGATGATTGCACTCATCGCCAAAGAGCTGCATATTAACCTGAGTTCGACGGAGTATTATAGTCACAGTTTTACGAGGTTTTTCATAGGTAAGGCAGATTTTTGCAGAACTAGCTAAAGCTAATTCAAAAAAATCTAACGCAGTCTATGGGAAACCTCGTAAAACCCGAGGGGAAGCCTAAAAATAGGCAATCTTCAAAAAATAAAA
>JACXUF010000036.1 GCA_014764105.1 Sulfuricurvum sp.
TCCCTGATGCTTTACGGGTTATGAACGTAAAGTGCGTGATATCAGCTAATGATATTGTATCCAAAGTGTTCATACAAAATTGGGTATAATTTTGTAAAAAAAGGATTTTGATATGTTTCGATCAGCTCTTTTAGCCTTGTGTTTGATCTCTGCGAGTGCTTATGCGGCGACTATTTTAGGATTTGGCGCTGAGGCCGATTATTATGCACCGAGTGTAAGTGGCGATTTTGATTACAAAACGACTCGAACCCATTTTAGTAACGATGATCAATCGAGTTATCAGGTGGGGCTTTTTTTGGAACATCCACTCCCGTTTATCCCCAATGTTCGGATCGATTTTACCCCAAAGACCACTTTTAGCGGCTCGGATGGTATCGGCGGGGTTAATAAAGTCTCTTTCGAGCAGACCGATATTACCCCGTATTATGAGATTCTTGATAACGTTGTTGATCTCGATTTGGGGATTAGTTTGAAAATGTTCGACGCTCGAATTGACGGGAATATTGATGATCGTGTTAATCAAGTAATTCCAATGGGATATGTGGGCGTTGCGCTTACCCCTCCGCTCTCCCCTTTGGGTGTCGAGGGGAGTGTCAAATACATTGGATATGATGGTGACTCTTTGAGCGATGCCCGTATCAAAGTGTTGTGGAAAGCGGTAGCGGGATTGGCCGTACAAGCGGGGTATCGCTACGAGTCACTCAAAATCAGCGATCGTTTCGATACCAACACAAATCTCACATTCAAAGGGCCGTTTGTCGGTTTGAGCTACCGTTTTTAGCCATCATCGCCTAATGCCCATCGCTCAAACGGGATCATTTCGATCCGAGAGATTGGATGGGATAGGGTAGCCTCCAACCCCATTGTGACGGCGATCACTTCACGTACTCGATTCGAGACGATAAAACTCTCCATACTTTCCACTTTTTTAAATAGCGTATGTTCATTGGCAAATGGTGATGAGATGATGATTTGTCGTCGTTTTGGGAGATAAAAATCGATCCCTTCGTCGTAATAACACTCGACAGAGTGTTTATCAAGTTCTGAGAAGATGAGATTTTCAAAGAGGCGTCCAAAATGTTTCTGAAAGACGAGGGCGTGTTTAATTGCGATATCGCACAGGTAGAGTTTTTTGATCGCACTGGGATGGTTGAATTTGCTCAAACTTTTGAGATAGCCTCGCTCAAACATTGATTGGAGATGGAGATAGAGTTTGTCTTTGGAAATTTTACGCTCATTTTTTAACCGTACATAGAGATTGAATGCCGAAACTTTTTGAGCCACCATTTTAGAGGCTTGAGAGAGGATCGAAAACTCGATAGGATCCAATACTCTAAGCATGGTGTTCTGTAAATAAAGCACCCTCTCTTCGCTCGGGACACGGTGCATTGCTGGAAATCCCCCCAATTGAATAAAATGGCTTAGAGCCGTACCGTCGTATTTGCTCTCAAATGCCAAAAACTCTTCGTAATCGAGCGGTTCGAGTTTCACCATGTGATAGGGGAGGTTGAGAGCCGTTTCGTGTGAGAGGATGATATGTTCTATCTCAAAGAGACGGATATCCTCACGGTAGTTATCGAGCGCAAGGATCGAGATTTTGTTCTCACGGCAAAAAGGTTCCAAATGGAGATTGAGCTCATCGATATTGAGCCGTATATCGCGGCAATCGAGATAGAGATAGGTCGATTTTTTATGATTAAGCAGATAGTGTTTCATCAGTGATGTTTTCCCCGATTGGGCAATACCATAGATTAGGGCATGCTCATCGGGGAGAGATACTTTACGTTCTATGTATCCAGCATTGTGCAAATCGTATCGGTAATATTCATCTATTAATGTATTCATGTTGAAAATGATATCTAAAAAATACCATTTCCTTTTTATAAGGAAACAAATTTCTTAATATTTTCTGTTTTTAGACCTAAAATCCTTGACCATAGAGGGGTATGTCGGTATAATTTCGCGCCTTATATAGTCAGAGTAGATCTGACGAGTTCTTTTATCTAAGGAAAAATTATGGAAAAAATTCGTTTGAAACTTAGAGCATACGATCATCGTGTACTTGATCGTTCAGTTGCCTCTATTGTTGAAGCTGTAAAGCGAACGGGTGCGGAAATCCGCGGACCGATCCCTTTGCCAACCAAGATTCGTAAGTATACGGTTCTTAAATCTCCGCATGTCAATAAAGATTCACGCGAGCAATTTGAGATCCGAATGCACGCACGTTTGATCGATATTGTGTCGGCTACGCCAGATACGGTTGATTCGTTGATGAAGCTTGACTTGGCTCCGGAAGTGGACGTAGAAGTTCGCTCTATGGACAAGTAAGGAGAAGGGTGTGGAATACATTGTAGAAAAAATCGGCATGAGCCGAACGATTGGCGTTCCGAGCAAAGTAGTAACCCTTTTGAAAGTAAAAGAGGCGAAAGTTTGCGAAGTGAACGACGGTGTTGCTCTTGTAGCATACAGCGAAGGCAAAACGATCAACAAACCGATTGAAGGTCAACAAAAGAAATACAATCTTTCTGCTGAATTCAACAAATTTGCAACATTGGAAGTAGCAAACACCGAAGCAGGTGATTTGGATATGGCTCCTTTGGCAAACGCAACAACGGTTAAATCGTCTTTCAATACAAAAGGTCGCGGTTTTAGCGGTGTTATGAAACGTTGGAACTTCGGTGGAGGTCCTGCAGCGCATGGTCACCGTTTCCACCGTACAAGCGGTTCTATTGGTAACCGTGAATGGCCAGGTAAAGTCCAAAAAGGGCGTAAAATGTCAGGTCAATACGGTAACGAGCAAGTTACCGTGAAAAACGAAGTAATGTCATTTGACGCAGAAAACGGTGTATTGGTTGTTGTGGGTTCTATCCCTGGAGCAAACGGTGCACTAGGTCGAGTAAAGGTTGTTAAATAATGAGCGCGATTGTACTGAACGAAAAATTCGAAAAAGCCTCAGAAGTAGCATTACCAGAGAGCTTTAGCGGTATCAACCCGCATAACCTCTACTTGTACGTTAAATCGTACCAAGCGAGCCTCCGTGCCGATACTGCATCTGCAAAGACTCGCGGTGAAGTTCGCGGTGGTGGTAAAAAACCATGGGCTCAAAAAGGTAAAGGTGGGGCACGTGCCGGTTCGCGCCGTTCGCCTGTATGGGTTGGCGGAGCGGTAGTTCACGGTCCAAACACTGGTCGTAACTACACCCAAAAAATTAATAAAAAGCAAAAGAAATTGGCGCTTAAATGTGCGTTGGATGCTTTGGCTCAAGCTGGGAAGTTGTTTATCGTCGATTCGATCGAAGTTCCAAGCGGTAAAACAAAAGATGCTTTGGCGTTGTTCAACAACTTGAACGTACGCGACGCATTGCTCGTCAAAAAAATCCTTGACGAAAAAACGTATTTAGCATTCCGTAACATCTCTAAAACGTACATCGTTGAAGAGAATGAACTCAACGCCTTTTTGGCTGCGACATACCGCTCGGTTGTAATCGAGAAAGCGGTATGGGAAAATCTGACTAAAGAGAGCTAAGATGGCAGATATTACTGATATCAAATCGATCCTGTATACAGAGAAGACCCTTGGTCTTCAAGAAGATGGAGTTATCGTTGTTCAAACGTCTCCACGAATGACAAAGAACGCTCTTAAAGAGGTGTTTAGAGAGTATTTCGGAATTGTTCCAGCTCGCGTTAACTCACTAAACCAAGACGGAAAAGTAAAACGTTTCCGTGGTCTTACTGGTAAACAAAACGACTTTAAAAAGTTCTATGTGAAATTGCCAGAAGGCGCACAAATCGATAGTTTGGCGGTGTAATATGGCGATCAAAACATATAAACCAACCACGCCGAGCCGACGTTTCTATACAAACGTTGATAACTCGGACATCACGGCGAAAGCGTCAGTTCGTTCATTGTTGGTAAAACTTCCAGCTGCTGCTGGACGTAACAACAACGGTCGTATCACGTCACGCCACAAAGAGGGGGGAGCTAAAAAGCTTTACCGTATTATTGATTTCAAACGTAACAAATTCGGTATCGCCGGAACGGTTGCAGCGATCGAATACGATCCATACCGTAACTGTCGTATCGCTTTGGTCAACTATGTTGATGGTGACAAACGCTACATCCTTCAACCCAAAGGTTTGGTAGTTGGTGATAGTGTTATGGCTGCTGAAAGCGGATTGGACATCAAAGTGGGTAACGCAATGAAATTGATGAACATCCCTGTTGGGACAACGGTTCACAACATCGAGCTCAAGCCAGGTAAAGGGGGTCAGATTGTCCGTTCAGCTGGAACATCTGCGCAAATCATGGGTCGTGAGGGGAAATATGTCTCTCTTCGTCTTCCCTCAAGTGAAATGCGTTATGTATTGGGTGAATGTATGGCGACTATCGGTACTGTAGGTAATGAAGAGTACATCAATGTTGTTTTTGGTAAAGCAGGTCGTACTCGTCACATGGGTATTCGTCCTCAAACGCGTGGTTCTGCGATGAACCCTATCGATCACCCGCACGGTGGTGGTGAAGGTAAAACAAACTCAGGACGTCACCCGGTTACTCCATGGGGTAAACCGACTAAAGGTGCTAAAACACGTAAGAAGAAAGCAAGTGATAAATTGATTATTGCTCGCCGTAAACCAAATGCTAAAAGGGTAGGCTAATCATGGCTAGATCAGTAAAAAAAGGGCCATTTGTTGATGGACACCTTATGAAAAAAGTGATTGCTGCCAAAGAGACGAAAAGCAACAAACCAATCAAAACTTGGTCGCGCCGCAGCGTGATTTTGCCAGATATGATCGGTTTGACGTTCAACGTTCACAATGGCCGTCAGTTTGTACCAGTTTTCGTAACGGAAAACCACATCGGTTACAAACTTGGTGAATTTGCACCGACACGTACATTTAAGGGCCACAAAGGTTCTGTACAAAAGAAAATCGGGAAATAAGGAAGAGATATGGCAAGAGCACTATTAAAATTCGTTCGCGTATCTCCGACGAAATCTCGTTTGATAGCTCGCGAAGTTCAAGGGATGAATGCAGAGCAAGCAATGGCTGCGTTGGAGTTCACTCCAAACAAAGCGGCTCGTATTATCGCCAAAGTGGTTGCGTCAGCAGTTGCTAACAGCGGTATCGATGCGGAAAATTGTGTTATCACATCATGCCGTGTTGACAACGGTCCAGTTTTGAAACGTTTCATGCAACGTGCGCGCGGAACTGCTTCTAGTATCCGCAAACCAACAGCACACATTTTGGTAGAAGTAGAGGGTAAATAATTATGGGTCATAAAGTTAATCCTATCGGACTTCGTCTTGGAATTAATCGCAACTGGGAATCACGCTGGTTCCCGAATTTCAAAACAGCTGCGATTTCTTTGGGTGAAGACCATAAAATCCGTACCTATTTGAAAAAAGAACTCTACTACGCAGGTGTGAGCAACATCGTGATTGAGCGTACTGCGAAACGTCTTCGTGTTACGATCATCGCAGCTCGTCCAGGTATCATTATCGGTAAGAAAGGTTCTGACATTGAAAAAATCAAAGAATCTCTTCAAAATCTTATCGGTAAACCGGTAGCAGTCAACATCAAAGAGGAGAAAAAAGCGCAATCGTCTGCACAACTTGTTGCCGAAAACGTTGCGACTCAACTTGAAAAGCGTGTTGCTTTCCGCCGCGCTATGAAAAAAGTTATGCAAAATGCACAACGTGCAGGGGCTAAAGGTATTAAAGTATCCGTAGCGGGTCGTCTTGGGGGCGCTGAGATCGCTCGTACCGAATGGTACCTTGAGGGTCGTGTACCGTTGCATACACTTCGTGCAAAAATCGATTACGGTTTTGCTGAAGCGCACACTACTTACGGTGTAATTGGTATCAAAGTTTGGATTTTCAAAGGTGAAGTTCTCACCAAGGGTATCCAACCAGAAGTAAAAGAATCTAAAGAAGAGGGGCGTGATGATAAGCCACGTCGTCCTCGTCGAAAGGCTGACTAATCATGTTAATGCCAAAGCGTACGAAATATCGTAAACAAATGAAGGGGCGTAACCGAGGTTACGCTACGAATGCCAACAAGCTTGATTTCGGTTCAATCGGATTCAAAGCTACGGAAGCGGGACGTATCAACTCTCGCCAAATCGAAGCGGCTCGTATTGCAGCAAACCGTCACATTAAACGTCAAGGTAAAATCTGGATCCGTGTGTTCCCAGCGAAACCATTGACTGCCAAACCACTTGAAGTGCGTATGGGTAAAGGTAAAGGTTCTGTTGATCAATGGGTAATGAACATCAAGCCAGGTCGTATTATTTTTGAAATGGGTGGGGTTGAAGAGACTCTTGCTCGTGAAGCTCTATTGCTTGCGATGCAAAAACTCCCGTTCAAAACAAAAATTGTAACTGCGGAGATGAGCAATGAAATATACTGATTTGAACGGCAAGAGTGCTGCTGAACTTCAAGGGATGCTCAAAGAGAAAAAAATTGAGCTTTTCACTTTGAAAATCAAGCAAAAAATGATGCAATTGACAAATACGAGCGAACTTCGCACGGCGAAAAAAGATATTGCACGCATCAACACTGCCATCAGTGCAGTGAAGTAAGGGCTAAGTTATGACACACAAACGTGAAATTCAAGGTATCGTAGTGACGAAAGCAGGTGATAAAACAGCGACAATCGTTGTTGAACGCCGTGTTATGCACCCACGTTACCACAAAACGGTCAAACGTTTCAAAAAATATCAAATTCACGACGAAAACAACCAACTTAGCGTTGGTGACGAAGTGGTTGCAATCGAATGTCGTCCGATCTCGAAATCAAAATCGTTCCGTTTGAAAACTCTTGTTAAAGGAGCAAACGCATGATTCAAAGTTTTACCCGTCTTGTTGTAGCCGATAATACCGGTGCAAAAGAGTTGATGTGTATTAAAGTTCTTGGCGGTTCAAAACGTCGTTATGCAACAGTGGGTGATGTTATCATCGCTTCTGTCAAAAAAGCGGCTCCAACCGGTAAGATCAAACGTGGCCAAGTGGTTACAGCAGTTGTTGTTCGTACAAAAAAAGAGGTTCACCGTGAGAACGGTTCACTTATCCGTTTTGACGAAAATGCAGCCGTAATTCTTGATAAAAAACGTGAGCCGATCGGTACACGTATTTTCGGACCTGTAAGCCGTGAAGTTCGTTATGCAGGTTTCATGAAAATCGTTTCATTGGCTCCGGAGGTTGTATAATGGCAAAATTTAATTTTAAAAAAGGTGATATTGTAGAGGTTATCGCCGGTGATGACAAAGGTACTAAAGCAGAATTGCTTCAAGTAATGCCTAAGAAAAACAAAGTAATCGTTAAGGGTGTTCGTGTTGCAAAAAAAGCGATCAAACCTAGCGAGCAAAATCCACAAGGCGGATTTTTGAACAAAGAGATGCCGATAGATGCATCTAATGTCCGTAAAGTTGAGGCGTAATCATGGCACGACTAAAAGATAAATATTTGGCTCTTAAACCGGAGCTTCAATCAGCGCTTGGAATTGCGAACGTTATGCAAGTTCCGGCACTTGAAAAAGTGATCATCTCTGTCGGTTGTGGTTTTGCCATGAAAGACAATAAGTTGATGCAAAATATTCAAGATACTATCAGTAATATCGCTGGTCAACGTGCAATGATCGTCAATGCACGCAAATCAGTTGCTGGATTTAAAGTACGTGAAGGGATGCCTGTTGGTGTAAAAGTAACACTTCGAGGCGGTCGGATGTATGATTTTATGGATAAATTGATCAACATTTCACTTCCACGTGTTAAAGACTTCCGTGGTATTCCACGTAACGGTTTTGATGGTCGCGGAAACTACAATTTCGGTATCAGCGAGCAATTGATCTTCCCAGAGGTTAATTACGATGATATCATGCAAATCCATGGGATGAACATCACTGTGGTAACTACTGCAACAGCAGATAAAGATGCGTTCAAGCTTCTTGAAATGCTCGGTATGCCGTTTGCTAAAGGGAGAGAATAATGGCTAAAAAGTCAATGATCGCCAAAGCGGCGCGTAAACCTAAGTTTGCAGTTCGTGCGTACACACGTTGTCAGATTTGTGGACGTCCACACTCTGTCATCAGTGATTTTGGAATTTGTCGCGTTTGCTTCCGTAAAATGGCAAACGAAGGGTTGATCCCAGGCGTTAGAAAGTCAAGTTGGTAATTCCAACTTGATACTCCTAATGATTAGATAAGGAAAAAAAATGATTAATGATTTGATCGCGGATTCGTTGACGCGTATCCGTAATGCGGCTATGCGTCGTTTGGATTCTACAACATTGATGCACTCAAAAGTTGTAGAAGCGGTAATTGCCATTTTGGCAGACAAAGGGTATATTGATAGCTTTAACGTGGTTGAAGATGGCGTTAAAAAGACGATCAATGTTGTATTGAAATATGACGAAAAAGGTCGTACGGTTATCAATGAGGTAAAACGTGTCTCTAAACCAGGACGTCGTATTTACAAAGGTAAAGATGAACTTAAACGTTTTAAAAACGGTTACGGTACCATCATCGTCAGCAGTTCAAAAGGTGTTCTCCCTAATGATAAAGCGTATGAGCTTGGCGTTGGTGGCGAAGTCCTTTGTACAATTTGGTAAGGAGATAAGATGTCACGTATTGGAAAACTTCCTATTTCTATCCCATCTGATATTAAAGCGACGATTGAGGGGACTCTCATCACTTTCGTGAAAGGTTCAACAACGCAAGTTTTGGATACACGAGGTAACTGCGGTGTAACGCTTGAAGGTAATACTTTGATGTTCAGTACAAACTCTGATAGTCGTACAGATCGCGCATTTTGGGGTACTTACCGTGCTTTGGCTGCAAACATCGTTACCGGTTTGACGACAGGTTTTGAGAAAAAACTGGAAATCAACGGGGTTGGTTATCGTGCTGCGGTAAACGGAAATGTATTGAATCTACAACTTGGATTTAGCCACGATATCAACTATGATATCCCAGATGGAATCACCATGGCAGTAGATAAAAACGTTATCAGCATCAAAGGTGCAGACAAACAACAAGTTGGTCAAATCGCCGCTGAAATCCGTTCATTCCGTCCACCTGAGCCGTATAAAGGTAAAGGTGTTAAATATTTGGATGAGACTATCCTGCGTAAAGCCGGTAAAACATCTAAGAAATAAGGGGCGATGAAATGACAGGTAAAACACTTAAAATCAAAGCGGCAAAACGTCTCCAACGTAAACGTCGTATCCGCTCTAAAATTTCAGGATGTGCGGCATTGCCACGTGTCTCAGTATTTCGTTCAAACCGCTACATCAGCGCACAAGCGATTAATGACGATGCGGGTGTGACATTGGCTGCAGTCCATTCAAAAACTTTGGGTCTCAAAGCAAACGTAGAAGGGGCTCAAAAAGCGGGTGAAACATTTGCAAAAACCCTCAAAGATGCCGGTATCAATGAAATCACGTTCGATCGTAACGGTTTCTTATACCACGGTGTAGTAAAGGCGTTTGCCGATGCACTTCGTGCAAATGAAATCAAGTTTTAAGGGTCGATAATGCAAGCGATTAACAGAGAAGAATTTGCAGAAGCGATCGTAAACATCGGTCGTGTAACGAAAGTTGTAAAGGGTGGTCGACGTTTCCGTTTTACCGCTCTAGTTGTTGTGGGAAATAAGAAAGGGACCGTAGGATACGGTGTCGGGAAAGCAAAAGAGGTTCCAGATGCTATCCGCAAAGCGGTTGACGAAGCGTTCAAAAACTTGACTGAAGTGAAGATTAAAGGTACGACCATTGCTCACGATATTGAGGTAAAATACAACGCTAGCCGTATCTTGCTTAAACCTGCATCTGAAGGTACAGGGGTTATCGCCGGTGGTGCTACCCGTCCAGTACTTGAGCTTGCTGGTATCCAAGACATCTTGACGAAGTCTTTGGGTTCTAACAATCCAAACACCGTGGTTCGTGCAACTATTGATGCACTATCACGTATCAAAGGATAAGTAATGGCACTCGAAAATCTTACTCCTGCCGAGGGTTCAACCCATACTAAAAAACGTCTTGGTCGTGGTCAAGGTAGTGGCCAAGGTAAAACAGCTGGTAAAGGTCACAAAGGTCAAAAAGCGCGCAAAGGTTACAACGAAAAACGTAACTTTGAGGGTGGACAGCAACCACTTGCACGCCGTTTGCCAAAAATCGGTTTTATCTCAGGTGTAGTTAAGCCATACGTTATCAATGTTGAGAAAGCAAAAGAGGTAGCTGAACTCGCAGAGATCACAATGGAAAGTATCCGTGGCGTGCACCGCATGAAAAAATCGGTTACACGTGTTAAACTTGTAGGCGCTAGCGCTAAAGATTTGGCATCTAAAATTAAAGACGAAAACGTTACAACAACTGGTAACTAATGAACCAACAACTTGTAAACAAGATCTTAATTACGATCGGTTTTCTTTTTATTTTCCGGTTATTGGCATACGTGCCAGTGCCGGGTGTTGACACGGCCGTCATCGCATCATTTTTTGATAG
>JACXUF010000184.1 GCA_014764105.1 Sulfuricurvum sp.
TATTTGACGCAAGAATCGTATGATCTCATTATCAACGTTATTGATTCGACCAGTATGGAGAAAAATCTTCAACTTACAGCAGAATTGATGACGATGGGTAAAAAAATGGTGATTGCTCTTAATATGTCTGATGAAGCCGATCGAGAAGGGATTGAGATCAATGCTCCCTATCTTTCACAGTTATTAGGGATCCCTGCTATCCGAGTCTCTGCGGCAACCAAGACAGGGTTGGACGAGCTGATGAAATCAGTGATTGAAGTCCATGAATCGGCAATGCAAGAGCAAAAACTGATTTTCAGCGAAGCGGTCGAAGAGGAGATCGCTCAAATCACAGAATATCTCGATCGGCATAAGTTCAAAGCATCGATCTCCAATCGTAATATCGCCATCAATTTGCTCCAAAAAGATAAGAAAACCTATCGTGTTTTGCACGATAATCCGCTTTGGACAGAGTTACAGCCGATGCTGATTGAGGCGGATCGCCATGTTTTGCTTCACCACGATACCGATGATATGAAAGAGGCGCTAGCTGAGGAGTATCTTTCGTTCAACCGGGGGATAATTGCCGAATCGGTCAAAGTAAAGCCTAAAGCACCAACTAAAAAAACGACAACGGAAAAAATCGATGCGCTATTGATCCACCCGATTGCAGGAATCCCAATTTTTCTTTTCTTTATGTGGGGATTGTTTCAGCTTACGTTTGAGATCGGTTCTATTCCGATGGATTGGATCGATGCTTTTTTTGCTTGGTTCGGAGAGGTTGTGGGTGGTACGATTACGAATGATGAGATCCGCTCCCTTATCGTCGATGGGGTGATTGCAGGGGTGGGGGCAGTTGTCCTCTTTGTCCCCAATATCGTGATCTTGTTTGTCGGGATAGCACTGCTCGAATCGACGGGGTATATGTCGCGTGTTGCCTTTTTGTTGGATGGTTTTTTTCATAAATTTGGTCTTCATGGACAGTCGTTTATCCCTTTGGTTAGTGGATTTGGATGTTCGATCCCAGCGTATATGTCAGCACGGATTCTTAAAAACGACCGTGACCGCCTTTTGACGTTGTTTGTCATCGGATTTATGAGTTGTGGTGCACGCTTACCAGTGTATGTTCTTTTTACTGGAGCTTTTTTCGCTCCGGAGATGGCAGGAAATGTATTATTTGGCATCTATATTTTTGGTGCGATGATCGGGTTGGTTGCGGCAAAAATATTGAAACTCACTGCTTTCAAGGGGATTGACGAGCCATTTGTTATGGAGATGCCCAAATATCGCCTCCCCTCTGTGAAACTGATTTGGCACACCGTTGTGACAAAAACAATGATGTACATGAAAAAAGCGGGGACGTTTATCGCGGCGGCATCTATGTTGGTGTGGTTTTTGAGTACCTACCCAAAAAATGAGACGCTTGATAGCGAGTTTAGTGCAAAAATTGAATCGGCTATTTCAGAAGAAGCAAAAAAAGTGTTGGAAAATCAGCTTGCTGAAGCACAACTTTCTCAAAGTTTTTTGGGTCAGATCGGTCATGCGATTGAGCCGGCTTTTGCGCCGCTTGGTTTTGACTGGAAAATGGCAGTTGCGCTTCAGACGGGACTTGCCGCCAAAGAGGTTGTTGTCTCTACGATGGGTGTTCTTTATTCACTTGGAAGCGATGCGAACGAAGAGGATAGCTCGCTTCTCACTACTATTGGTTCTCAAATTCCGTTTGCCTCGGCGGTGGCGTTTATCGTTGTGATTATGACCTATCTGCCGTGTTTGGCGGCATCGGT
>JACXUF010000037.1 GCA_014764105.1 Sulfuricurvum sp.
GGTGTTTATTTAAACCATCCTTTCACTTTTTCAAATGCCGATTCGAACAACGATTCGTGTGGTTTGGATTCTATGCCGAAACTTTCTTGGAGTTTATGCAATAACTCTTCTTGTTCATTATTAAGGCGGCTAGGATATGTTAGGCGTATCTGAGCAATCAGATCACCTTTACCGCGACCGTGTACATCGGCGATCCCCTCACCGCGGAAACGGTATTGTTGGGTATCTTTGGTGCCGGTTTCGAGTTCTAGGGTGAGTTCCCCACTCAGTGATGGGATGGTGATGTTTTCACCCAAAACCGCTTGGGTAAAAAATACTGGGACTTCGAGATAGATGTCGTTGCCGTTGCGGATAAAATGGCTATCCTCTTCGACATCGAACGTAACATAGAGATCGCCTCTCACACCACTTTTTCCAGTATTGCCGCGTCCTGATACCCGCAGACGATTGCCTGAATCGATCCCTGCTGGGACTTTGACTTTGACGCTCTCTTTGGTCTCGGTGTAGCTTTTCCCCTTGCAATCTGGGCATTTCTCGCTTGCCATCGTCCCTTCGCCATGACATGCTGGACAGGTTTGAGAAAAGGTCATGAACCCTTGGCGCATATAGACTTGACCTTTGCCGCCACATTGACTACAAGTGGTTACTTTACCCTCTTTGGCCCCAGTCCCTTTGCACGTTTTACACGAATTTTTCGTTGTAAATGTCACCTCTTTTTCGCAGCCGAACACCGCTTCTTTGAAACTGACGCGCATCTCAACACCCATATCGAGTGGAAATTTATCGCTCTGTGTACGTGATTGGCGACGTCCCCCTCCGGTAAAACCGTTGAACATCTCCTCAAAAATACTTCCTAGATCGTCAAATCCTCCGCTTGATCGGCGTCCGCCCCCCCCTTGAAGCCCCTCTTTGCCGTAACGGTCATAGATAGCACGTTGTTTGTCATCACTGAGAACCTGATATGCTTCGTTGCAGAGTTTGAATTTATGCTCAGCATCGGGATCATCGGGATTGCGGTCTGGATGGTAGAGTTTTGCCATTTTACGGTACGCTTTTTTGATCTCATCTCCGCTAGCATTTTTACTGATCTCTAAAATTTCATAATAGCTCAATTCTTCCATGTTATAACTCCAAAAGACTATGTTTGTGCGCAATTATACCATGAGAAATAGAGTGTTAGCTTAATTGAGTCATATGGACTAAACTATTTTTTGAATATCATTTGCTACAATACGTCCATGAAACATTCCTTAGAGAAATTTAACCGTCTCGTCGATGCCCTCCAACAACTCCCTACCGTCGGGCAAAAATCGGCGACTCGTTTGGCGTATCACATGGTGATGCATGACAGTTTCGGCGCACTCAAGCTCGCCCATGCGATTGAAAACGCCATTGCAAGCCTCAAAAAATGTCATTCGTGTGGAGGTTTAAGTGAGGATGAACTATGTTCCATCTGTAGTGATGAGCGACGTAACCACGAAGTTCTTTGTATTGTTGAAAATGCCAAAGATATTTTAACCTTTGAAGAGAACGGTCTTTTTGATGGACGTTATTTTGTTCTCAATTCCATCGAAGAACTCGATATTTCCCATTTGCGCGGGATTATCCAAAGGGGGATCAAAGAGGTGATTTTTGCACTTACCCCCTCGATTGCCAATCAAGGGGTGATGTTTTACATCGAAGATAAATTGGTCGATTGTGATGTCCGATTTAGCCGTATCGCACAGGGGGTCCCAACGGGAGTGAGTTTGGAGAATGTTGATATCCTCTCACTGACCAAAGCTCTCGAAGATCGGGTGAGTATTTAATGCTTGTTAGATTGCCGAACAGTTATTTTCTGATGTTACGCACTTTGCGAGTAAAGCCCGCAAAAGTGGCAAGGATAAATCTCCCTACAACCTCATAAAGTTATTTTTTGAAAATACTCCCTAAAACTCCGCGAATGATGGCGCGTCCAAGCTGTGATCCGATGGCGCGGGCAGCTGATTTGGCAAGTGCTTCGGTAACGCTTTCGCGGTTGCTCTCTCTTTTGGATACTTTTTCTTCCGCTTTAATTGATTCTTGTTCTGCTTTGTATGCCGCCTGCTCTTCGAGCCGTTTAGTGAGATGTTCATAGGCTGAGAGGTTATCAATACTCTGATCGTAGGCATCACCGACTATCGATGTGCTCATGAGTTCTTGACGCTCCTTAGCTGTAATGGGTCCGATATGGGATAGCGGAGGGATAATAAGGGAGCGTTCGGTGATACTAGGAGTCCCTTTCTCATCCAAAAAGGATATAAGAGCCTCACCTACACCGAGCTCCATCAATGCGGTTTTCTCATCAAGCTCTTCATTGTCTCTCATTGTTTCAGCGGCGGCACGGACAGCTTGCTGATCTTTTGGGGTGAAGGCACGGAGGGCATGTGCGATTCGATTCCCCAGCTGTGCCACTATTTTTTCGGGGATATCGTTGGGATGCTGGGTGATGAAATAGATTCCAACCCCTTTGGATCGTATCAGGCGGACAACCTGTTCGATTTTTTCGATCAATACATCGGGTGCATCGTTGAAAAGTAGATGGGCTTCATCGAAAAAGAAAAGGAGTTTTGGTTTTTTGGAATCGCCCGCTTCGGGGAGGGTTTCGAAAAGTTCAGAGAGGATCCATAGCAACAAAGAGGCATAAAGTTTTGGCGTATTCATCAGCTTCGTAGCATCGAGGAGATTGACTACCCCTTTGCCATCGACGCTTTGGATTAAATCGGCGATGTTGAGCATCGGTTCGCCGAAGAGTTGATCCGCCCCCTGAGACTCCAGCGAGAGGAGGGCACGTTGGATGGCGCCGATCGAAGCGGTAGAGACATTGCCGTAGCTGAGACTCAGCTCTTTTGATCGTTCTCCGATGTTTTGGATCATGGCGCGGAGATCTTTGAGATCGAGCAGAGCAAGCCCTTCGTCATCTGCTACTTTAAACGCTAAATTTAATACACTGCTTTGGGTTTCGTTAAGCCCCATAAGACGAGAGAGGAGCAAGGGGCCCATATCGCTGATGGTGGCACGCAAACGATGCCCTTGATCTCCCCATATATCCCAAAAAGTTACGGGATACCCAGTATAAGCGGCTTCCAGTCCCATCTGATTGAGCCGTTCGGCTACTTTGGGATTATTTCCCCCTTTTATGGCGATTCCACTGAGATCTCCTTTGATGTCACTGACAACACATGGGACTCCCATAGAAGAGAATGTTTCGATCACTTTTTGGAGGGTAATCGTTTTTCCAGTTCCGGTTGCACCAGTGATAAGCCCATGGCGGTTTGCCATCGAAGGGAGGAGAGTTAGGTAATGTTCACCGGCTTTGGCGATAGCGTATTCTGTAGACATTAAACCCCTTTATCGTTTTGGTTTATGTTGCGCTTCGATCAGACGACGGTTACTTATCATCATCGATTCGATCTCTTTGGCATTTTTGTTATTATAAACTTGCTCAACTTGCAACGCACTGCGAGCATAGACCTCTTTATAAAACTCTTCGAGAGTAGAGCTTTTTGGCTTGTGAACATGTGAACCGAATAGAGAGAAAGAGATTTTCGGTTTGATTTTGGGGGCGTATTTTGCCAGTATTGTTTCGCTCGCTTTATTGATTCGCATAGAAATCTCGGTTGTTAAAATTGTTTTTAACAAGCAATTAATGTACCTAAAATCCCTCATTCAGAACATACCATAGCCGTTCAATCTCTTTGTCATCCAAAAAGAGGGTTGAGGCGTGAGTATAGAGCCATTCTAGCCCTTTTTGATTGATGGAGAGGGTGTGGGAGCAGTGGTGATGTGCGGGTAAAAAAGCACGAATCAGTGAAATATCCTTTTCGATTGGGAGATCGCAAAAAAAACAGTTTAGTTCACGATGAAGCCTCCCCTCATAATCGAGTAGTCGGACATAGGACTCGATTGCTACCCGTTTGGGATTTTGCTCTTTCCATCGAGCCGATGCGTCATTGAGAAGTTCGAAATAAAAACTGCCGATGTATTCGGAATCTTTGAGGTGGGGATGAAAAAGGGTGATGAATTGTTGCCAAAGTCGTAGCCGTTCATACTGACCCATCCAACTAAATCCCAAATGAATGACATCTTTCATGCGCGGGATGGAAGATTTGAGAGAATGTTCCGATTCAAAGTCAATTTTAAATCCCATATTGATAGGAGAGTGACGTGCCCCGTAGAAGCGATAAAGGGTTGTTAAGTTTTTCTCCGATATGATGGTGACGATCATATCTTCTTCACGTGACCGTGTGAGTTTGATGATATAGCCTTGCATTTTTGATTCTGCTCTACACGTTTACTTTTTTTATTCTTCATAATCAGCATTATTTTAACCTCTTTTAACCTAACTGTTGATAAAATAAGAGAAATTTCATCTCTTTAAACTAATAATGTTTAAAAAGATATTAAAAAATACAAAGTTTGCCGAAATTTTCTGGTGAAAGGTGACGATTAGAGTGGAATACCAAGACCTATTACGATCATTTAAAGATAACTGCGGATTCGGTTTGATTGCGAACATCAAAAACCGTCCTTCGCATGAAAACTTGGAAAACGCTATTACTGCATTGGAGCGGATGATGCACCGTGGAGCTGTAGCAGCTGACGGTAAGACAGGGGATGGGAGCGGGTTGCTCCTCTCTATGCCTCATGAATTTATGCGTGCAACGGCTACCGAAGCGGGGGTAGAACTTCCTGAAATGTATGCGGTAGCGGTGGTATTTACCCGTGATGCAGCGAATCTGGAGGTATTTGAAAAAATTTGTAATACCAATGATCTCAAAGTAGTGTTGGATCGCACAGTACCAGTTGATACGAATGTGCTGGGGGAACAAGCTCTCAGTACGCTCCCCTCAATCCACCATATTTTTGTCACACCGAACTCGCTTATGGCGACCCAACGGTTTGATGCGTTGCTCTATCTGAGCCGCAAAGAGATCGAACACGCCTTGGTTAACGATGGCGATTTTTATATCCCGTCGATGTCTGCGCGTGTCGTATCGTACAAAGGGTTGATTATGCCAACCCACATTAAAGAGTTTTATACCGATTTGCAAGACGAAAATTTTAAAATCTCATTTGCCCTCTTTCACCAACGTTTCTCCACCAATACTTTGCCGAAATGGCGTTTGGCTCAACCGTTTCGCACCATTGCCCATAACGGTGAGATCAACTCGATTGAAGCCAACCGTTTTAATGTGGTGGTTAAATCTGAATCGATCAAAAGTGATGTCTTTACCGACGAAGAGATAGCGCGTCTTTTGCCGATTCTCCAGCCGGGCGGCTCTGACAGCGCAAGTGCCGATAACTTTTTTGAATTTTTGATCGCCAATGGGATGGATTTTTTCAAAGCGGCTCGTGCCGTTATCCCCGCACCGTGGCAAAATGCTCCACACATGGATCCTCAGCTCAGAGCGTTTTATGAATACCACTCTACCGTTTTTGAAGCGTGGGATGGTCCTGCGGCATTTTCACTTACCGACGGTCGCTACATCGGGTGTGTCCTTGACCGTAACGGTTTGCGCCCTTCCAAATACATTATCACCCATGACGATACCCTTTTGATCGCCAGCGAATATGGGGTAATCGATATCAGTGAAGATCAGATCAAAGAGCGCGGACGTCTTCAGTCAGGGCAAATGATCGGTTTGGATCTGAAATTCGGGAAAGTGCTCAAAGATGAAGATATTAACCAATATCTTAAATCCTCAAACCCTTACATGAAATGGCTCAACGATCACATGATCTATCTTCAAGAGCATGTGGAAGAGCAGTACGTCACCCACTGTGAGTACGATGGAAGCAATATTGTTGAACGTCAACGCTATTTTAATATTACCCAAGAAGTGATCGAGCAAGTGATTGAGCCGATGATTCGTGACGGTAAAGAGGCTGTCGGATCGATGGGTGATGATACTCCGCTGGCGGCATTCAGCTCTGTTCAACGCCATTTCAGCGATTATTTCAAACAACGTTTTGCCCAAGTGACTAACCCGCCGATCGACCCGATTCGTGAAAAAGTGGTTATGAGTTTGAATACCGGATTCGGTGAAACACACAACATTTTGGATGAAATCCCGACACATGCCAACCGTTTAAAGGCAATTTCACCAATTATCACCCGCGAAAAGCTCGATGTGCTCAAATCGTTCGGAGATAAAAAATCACCTCGCTATCAGTCGTTTTATACCAATGACACCTTTTCAACCGCATTTAGCGGTGCATTGAAACCTGCGCTTGAAGCGTTGGTTGCTCAAGTGATCAAAGCGGTACGTGAAGAGGGTGTTCGCATCGTCATCCTTGATGATATTGGTTTTGATAAAGAGCACAAAGTGATTCCGATGGCGATGGCGGTAGGGCGTATCAGTCGTGCGTTGTTGGATGCAAAAATACGCCATTTGGTATCGATTGTTGCGTGCACCTCTGAGGTGATCGATTCACATGGAGCAGCAATACTTATCGCTTACGGTGCGAGCGCAGTCTATCCGTCATTGTTGCTTGCGACGGCGGCATCTTATATCGATCAGCACAACAAAGAGATTAGCTGCTCCGAAGCGTTCAAATCGATCCATCATGCCCTCAACGCGGGGTTGCTCAAAATTATGTCAAAAATGGGTATCTCAACGATCGCATCGTATCGTAACTCAGGATTGTTCGACGTGATTGGATTGAGTCGTGAGATCGTCCATGAGTGTTTCGGAGAATCGCATGTCATGATACCAGGACTTAGCTACGAAGACATCAATGCACGCCTTGATCGTAACCACAAAGACGCGTTTGAGGTTAACGGTTTCAACCGTATTTTTCCGCTCAAAATCGGTGGGTATTACAAATTTTACAATGGTCAAGAGCACCATGACTTCAATCCAGATGTGATCCATGCAATCCACAAAGTATCGAAAACGGGCAAACGCGAAGACTTTGATAAATTGAGCGCTCTTGTTAACGGTCGCGGTCAAAAATTCATCCGTGATTTCTTTGAGTTCAAATCGGATCGCTCCCCTATCGACATCAGCGAAGTTGAACCGAAGGAGGCTATTTTCAAGCGGTTCGCATCGGCGGCAATGTCGCTGGGTTCCATCTCCCCAGAAGCGCACGAGTGTTTGGCGGTAGCGATGAATACCATCGGTGCCCAAAGTAACTCTGGCGAGGGGGGAGAAGACGCTGCACGTTTTGGAACTCTTAAAAATTCTAAAATCAAACAAGTTGCATCTGGACGCTTTGGGGTCACTCCGGCGTACTTGAGATCAGCCGACGAGATTCAGATTAAAATAGCCCAAGGGGCTAAACCAGGCGAGGGTGGACAGCTACCGGGGCACAAAGTTAGCGGTCTTATTGCACGTCTTCGTTACACAATGCCTGGAGTTACCCTTATTTCACCTCCACCACACCACGATATCTATTCGATTGAGGATTTGGCACAACTTATTTTTGATATGAAACAGGTCAATCCAAACGCGACGGTCGCAGTTAAACTGGTCTCCTCTGCTGGTGTCGGTACGATTGCAGCGGGTGTTGCCAAAGCGTATGCCGATAAAATCATCATCTCTGGCGGTGATGGCGGTACCGGTGCGGCTCCGCTCACCTCGATAAAATTTGCAGGGAACCCGTGGGAACTCGGACTCTCTGAAGCCCATAATGCTCTCAAAGTGAACAACCTGCGCGGATTAGTTCATATACAAACCGACGGCGGGCTTAAAACAGGGATGGATATCATCAAAGCGGCCTTGTTGGGTGCTGAGAGCTATGCGTTCGGTACAGGGGCATTGACCATTATCGGATGTAAAATGCTCCGCATCTGTCATGTGAACAAGTGTTCGGTTGGTATTGCAACCCAAAACGAAAAACTCCGCAGCGAGTATTTTGAGGGGACAGTTGAGCAGTTGATCAACTATTTCACTTATTTGGCTGAAGATGTCCGTAAAATTATGGCTCAGCTTGGTTATAAAACCATGGAAGAGTTGATTGGACGGAGCGATTTACTCCAAGTGATCGACAATGAATTTGCGAAAAAATTCGATTTTAGCTCTGTCCTTCACCGCGAAGAGGGGGTCAATACGTGCCAATCAGCAAGTAACGAGCCGTTTGATCTGAACGAATTTGAGCAGGATGTTTTGGTAGAAGCGATGGATGCGATCAAAAATCCCGATCGTCCGGTTAAAATCGTCCGCGATATCTGCAACCTAAATCGTAGCTTCGGTGCCCGTATAAGCGGTGAAATCGCCCAGTACTACGGAGATGCTGGTCTCAAAAATAACACGATCAAAATCAATCTCAAAGGGATTGCGGGTCAAGCACTCGGCGCATTCCTTATTAACGGCGTCTCTATCCGCCTTGAAGGGGTTGCAAACGATTATATCGGCAAAGGGATGCACGGCGGTAAAATTGTCATCCGTTCTCAAAATCAAGGGGAAGCTTTCAGTGCCGGTGGTAACACCTGTCTGTATGGTGCGACGGGGGGTAAATTGTTCATCTCCGGTTCAGTCGGTGAGCGTTTCGCAGTTCGTAACTCTGGAGCCTTGGCGATCGTTGAGGGGACGGGAGACAACGCGTGTGAATACATGACCGGAGGGGTTGTGGTGATTCTCGGTAAAACGGGCATTAATTTCGGTGCTGGGATGACAGGCGGTTTTGCGTTTGTCTACGATTCGGATCACAGTTTTGTCGAAAACGTCAACCGTGAACTCATCGATGTGCTCCGTATCGATACCGATGATGGTGATGAAGCTCGTCACTATCTCAAACGTTTGCTGAAAGAGTATGTTGCCGAAACCGAAAGTGAAATGGCGCAAGAGTTGCTTAAAAACTTCCGTGTCGAAATCCGTAATTTTTGGCTTGTCCGCCCAAAAAACTTAACCAAATTGCCACTCAATCCGGATAAAGGGGACTAATTAGTATGAGAGAATTTTTAACGATTGAGCGAATCGATCCTGCCAAACGCTTAGTATTGCAGCGTCTTAAAGATTTCAGCGAAATTTATGAGCCGATGAGTGCGAGTGACGCTACGCCACAGAGTGATCGTTGTATCCAATGTGGCGATCCGTTTTGTTTGAACAAGTGTCCGTTGCATAACTACATCCCGCAATGGCTCAAGGCGGTTGCGGAGAAAGATTTGGAATTTGCGTTCAAACTCTCCAATGAGCCCTCACCGTTTCCCGAGGTGATGGGGCGTGTTTGCCCACACGATCGATTGTGTGAAGGGGACTGTACTCTTAATGACGGTCACGGTGCGATTACCATCGGTGGAGTCGAGACATTTATCAACGAAGAGGGATTTAAGCAAGGTCTTAAACCATTTTTTCCGGGTGTAACTACGGATAAAAAAGTAGCGGTAATCGGTTCGGGTCCTGCGGGACTCTCTGCGGCTACCTATTTGCTCCGCTCAGGTATTGCTGTAACGATGTACGAGCGCTCAGACCGTGCGGGAGGATTATTGACCTACGGTATCCCGAATTTCAAATTGGATAAAAAAGTGGTTGAGCGTCGTGTCAACCTCCTCAAAGAGGCGGGTTTGACCCTAATCACTGAGTGTGAAGTGGGGAAAGATATCGAGTTTGACACCATTGCTAACCAGCATGATGCTGTTTTTATTGGCATCGGGGCCACCAAAAGCAAGAGGGCTAAAATTGCAGGGGAGAACGCCTCTAACGTATTTGTTGCGATGGAATATCTCACTGCCATTCAGCGTAAAAATTTCGGTCTCACTTATGACAGAAAATTTGACTTCAAAGATCTCGATGTTATCGTAGTAGGGGGTGGTGATACCGCTATGGACTGTGTCCGTACCGCAAAACGCGAAGGGGCTAAAAACGTCACCTGTCTCTATCGCCGTGATGCTTACAATATGCCAGGTTCGGTCAAAGAGTATAAAAACGCAATCGAGGAGGGGGTTGATTTTACATTCAATGCGTCTCCTAAAGAGGTGATTCTAAACGAGAGTGGCAAAGCGATCGGTATCCATATGGTCAAAACGGTTTTGGGTGCCAAAGACGAATCGGGACGCCAAAAAATGGAGGAGGTCAAAGGTGGTGATTTCAACGTCAACGCTGATGTGATCATTATGGCGTTGGGCTTTGATCCGTGTGTTCCTGCCTTCTTGGCGGAAAACGGTATCGAAGTAAACAGCTGGGGTGGCATCATCCTCAACGACAAATATGAGACGACGACGGCGGGAATCTATGCTGGAGGAGATTGCTATCGCGGTGCCGATTTGGTCGTAACAGCGGCGTATGATGGACGTGAAGCGGCACGCTCTATCGTCAAATCATTGTTGGGATAATTTTCGTTATTCCCGCGAAAGCGGGAATCTATCGTATAGAATTGACTTCTAT
>JACXUF010000185.1 GCA_014764105.1 Sulfuricurvum sp.
AAATGATATAGGACACACAATGAATAGATTCGGTGAACGTTTTACAATAACAACATTTGGTGAATCGCACGGAAAAGCGATTGGATGTGTACTCGACGGCGTCCCCGCTGGGCTAGCTATCGATGAACTCTTTATCCAAAGCGAATTGGATCGTCGTAAACCAGGCCAAAACGAATTTGCCACCGCCCGCAAAGAGGGCGACCAAGTTGAGATTCTCAGTGGCGTGTTCGAAGGGCTCAGCACCGGAACGCCGATCACGATGGTGATCTACAACACCGACCAAAAAAGTGGCGATTACTCCAACGTCAAAGATATTTTTCGCCCTGGACATGCCGATTTTACCTATTTTCACAAATACGGTCTCCGCGATTATCGGGGTGGCGGGCGTTCATCCGCACGCGAAACGGCGGCGCGCGTTGCAGGAGGTGCAGTAGCAAAGCTGATGTTGAAATCGCTGGGGATCGAGTGCAAGAGCGGTATCAGTGCCATTCACGGTATCGAAGCACAATCTCTCGACTTTGCTTATCCTAAAAATAGCCCCATTTATGCCCTCGATGCCAGCGTCGAAGAGGCTCAAAAAGCGGCTATTTTGAAAGCTAAAAATGCTCATGACTCCGTCGGTGGGGTTGCTACGGTCAAAATTAGCGGTCTGCCGATTGGTTTGGGCGAAGGGCTCTACTACAAACTTGACGCCGTTTTAGCAGAAGCGATGATGGGGATCAATGCTGTCAAAGCGGTCGAAATCGGCGAAGGGATTCACAGCGCAAAACTCCTTGCAAGTGAAAATAACGATCCTATCACTCCAAAAGGGTTTAAAAGCAACCATGCAGGTGGGATTTTAGGGGGAATGAGCAACGGAGATGATATTCTGATCCGTGTCCATTTCAAACCAACCCCATCAATATTCATCAGTCAAGAGAGCACTAACACCTCTAACGAAAGTGTTAGCGTCTCCCTCAAAGGGCGCCATGACCCCTGCGTTGCTGTGCGCGGATCAGTCGTTGCCGAATCGATGGCAGCACTCGTCATCGCCGATATGATTCTGCTCAACATGGGACGAACCATGAGCGGACTCACCTCCTATTATCAATAAAAGTATAAAATTAAGCTTCTTTTTACTATCATAAAGAATTCCCATTCAAAGGGTTCTTTGTGGAAAACACCACTCAAAACTGCTACTTACTCGATACCTCAGTCATTTTAGATGATCCAACCAACATTTTACGAATCAGCGATGAAAACAACAATGGGGTCGTGATTACCAATATCGTTTTGGCCGAACTTAACAACAAAAAAGACGATATGCGCTCTGAGGCAGGGTTTCAGGCGCGGGAATTTTTCCGTCTCGCCGATGCGGCGTGGGGTGAGCCGATCAGTTTTGTCGAGCTTCCCGAATGTGTCCGCAACCATACCGATATGGAGGCATGCAAAAATGATCGCTACTACCGTCTAGCTCTCAATTTCGACCGCTCTTTACACAGAGGAGAATCAAATCCCATCTATCTCTATATTGTTCATCGTGAAAACTATCGGATTGCCCAAAACTTTACCGAAGCCAAAGGGATCAATGATGCCAAAATCGGAGAAATTGCTGATGATTATGACCTGATCCTCCTCACCAACGATATGTCGTTTCGGATCTCTGCCGAGATTCGGGGGATTCAAACCCAAAGCATCCGAAACAGCAGTGTCGAAGCGCCCGAACAAATCGATTTTACCTACACCTATGAATACGAAGAGACCCCTTCACTCCCACCCG
>JACXUF010000186.1 GCA_014764105.1 Sulfuricurvum sp.
AGATAGGAGAAGAATGGATATTATCACTGACCTTACGTACTTGAGAAATCAAGTGCAAAAAGGGTAGTTATTTATTGCGGGATAACAGAATTCCGCTGAGGATGATCAAAACAGCTCCCAATGAAATCATCGGAGTCGGAAGGGTATCGCCCAAAGCGATCCCAAAGAACGTCGCAAACAGCACGACAGAGTAGCTTACAGTGCTGATAAGACCCGCTTTAGCGTAAAAATATGCGCGGGTCATATATATCTGCCCGAATGCTGCACTCACTCCCATCAATACAATCCATATCCACTCCATCCCAGTAGGGAAGATAAAAGGGCTAAATGCAAACGCTAAGTATTCTGATGAGATGAACGGCGATCCTATCATTAAGAGGACTGGGAGTGCTACACCGGCAATCATAAATGATAAAACTACTGTCCGTTCGTCATAATATTCTTTGAGACTTCGTACGCTGGTATAGGCCAGCGCCGATAAAAATCCAGTCAAAAGCCCCACAAAATGGAGGTAACCAAACTCGAATTCGCTGAGGGTCGCAACTCCAAAAAAACCGATCGCAATGGCGATGAGAGCACTGGAGCGGAGTTTTTCTCCGAGGAGAAAAAAGGCGAGAATGGCGGTAAAAATGGGCTCTGTTTTGGCAAAAACGATTGCATTTGATAAAGATGTAGTGCTGATCGTGTAAAAGAATGTGAGTAGCGCAATGGTTCCGATTACCCCACGAAAAACGAGGGTGTAGGGTTTGCCTCCTCGGTTTCGGATCGGTTTACGAAAAGCTAAGATGGCGATGACTATCAACCCGATTGCATTGCGCCAAAAGGTGACCTCAACCGATCCCATCGACAAAGAGAGAAGTTTGGCAAATACCATTGTCAGGGCAAACAAAAAAGAGGCAAATAGCATCAAAAGTATACCGCGCTGTGCGGAGGTGAGGTGTGAAATCATGGAGCGATCGTGCCATGTTTCTGAAGTTCTTGAATCTCTTCTTGGAGTTGTTTAATCTCTTCTAAAACGGAAGTGAGAATTGTTTTGTTTTCGGTCTCGATCGTGGCAATTGCTTGATCTGCATAATCAGAGAGGGTGATGATGTGGCGGACGATTTTTTCATCAAGCATTTCATGGGTGAGAAGTTCATCGGGTTTGAGTTCAATATGGTGCGCTAAGGATGCTTCGTAATAGAGTTTGCCATAGTGTGCTGGAAAAACAATTTTGAGGTTTTCAATCTCTTTTTTAACCTCTTGAGTTATCTCAATATGCTCTTGTTGCAAATTTTTCATTTTATCTCATTTTAGTCTTTCTATAAAGTATGGCTATTGAGAGGAGTATACTCCAAACTGGATGAAAATACAACTTTTTTCTAATATTCGGATGATACCTCAGTTGCAATAGTATAGGAGGAGCGTTGAGAATGAAAAAAGTCATAAAAACATAAAATTGCTCTTTTAATAAACTCCTGAAGCCTTCTCTTTGTACAAATCGAACATCTCATCCTGCGCGGCAGGGGCGAGTTGGAAAAAGCTGTCTAACTCACGGTGTTTGGATTGTAGCAATGCTTCAAATTCGTTTTGGGTAATAGGGATATTATCTTGGAATTTATCAAGCAATAGGGTGTTATTGCCCAACAATACCAAATAGCTCATGGTGCCATAATCGAGCATCGCTACCGTATGAGTGTTGTCTAACGATTTTTGAAAACGGATATGTATTCCTCCCCCCTCGGTAGCTGTTTTTACCGATGCAGGGGCA
>JACXUF010000038.1 GCA_014764105.1 Sulfuricurvum sp.
GGTCCTTCCAAGCTTGGAGAGGTAATATGGTTCGCATCACCACTCTCTCCAAAACCGATCAATTCCGCATAAATATGGGCACCACGAGCAACCGCACTTTCATACTCTTCAAGCACCAATGCCGCAGCCCCCTCACCCATTACAAATCCGTCACGTTCCGCATCAAACGGACGTGAAGCATGTTTAGGGTCATCATTACGAGTTGAGAGTGCTTTCATTGATGCAAATCCACCAATCCCAACACCAGTAATTGCCGATTCCGCAGAAACCACGAGCATTTGATCGGCACCACCAACCATGATTGTTTTTGCCGCTTCGCTGATTCCATGTGTCCCTGCAGCACATGCCGTCACCGATGAGAGGTTTGGTCCTTGCAAACCGTGATCGATCGTGATGAATCCGCCGAGCATATTAATCAATGCCCCCGGAATAAAGAACGGAGATATACGACGTGCACCTTTAGTTTCGAGAATAATCGAGTTTCGCTCAATTGAAGGTAGCCCACCAATACCAGAAGCCGCATCGATACCGAAACGCTCTTTGTTAAACCCTTCAGGGAAATTAGCATCAGCCATCGCCTCTTGCGCAGCTTTGATGCCGAGTTGGATAAAACGATCTGCTTTTTTCACCTCTTTAGGATCCATAACCGTCTCAGGATCGAAGTTTTTTACCTCACCGGCAATCTGCGCACTTTGTGTCGATGCGTCAAAAATTGTGATCATATCGATCCCGCATTCACCTTCACAAATCGCTTTAAATGAGCTCTCCTTATCGTGACCAAGCGCGTTGATCATCCCCATTCCGGTTACTACTACTCTTCTCACATTCTCTCCTGATGATAAATGATCTGAAACTTTAGCTCCAACAAGCCAATATTTCAGACCATGAAATTTTATATTGAGGCTATCGAGGCAAAACCTCGATAACCATTTTTAGTTTTTGCTTTGGATGTAGTTGATGACATCTTGAACGGTTGCGATTTTTTCCGCTTCGTCATCTGGGATTTCGATATCGAATTTTTCTTCAAGAGCCATAACCAATTCAACAACATCAAGGCTGTCTGCGCCAAGATCTTCTACGAATTTAGAATCCTCTTTAACTTCATCTGGGTTAACGCTGAGTTGCTCAACCACTACTTCTTTAATATCGTCGATAAGTGCCATGATAGCTCCTGTTCAGTGAATAAAATCGGCAAATTATATCATATTTAACTTAAGAGCTGATGTTACACACTTTACGTTCATAGCCCGTAAAGTGGCAGGGATAAATCTCCCTAAAACCCCATAAAACTTGCCATATCTTTTTGATATGGCAGAAAACTCCCCTTTTGCCCTTGATTTCATCAAGTGCGCAAGGTCAGTTAAGAGGGGAAAAACCTCCCTTACATGTACATCCCGCCATTGACTTTAAGTGTCTCACCAGTAATATAACTGGAGTGATCGCTGAGCAAAAATGCCGTCGCTTCAGCCACTTCGCTCGGATTTCCAAAACGCCCCATCGGGATTTTAGAAGTAAACGACGCCTTGATCTCCTCACTGAGTACATCAGTCATATCGGTCGCAATAAATCCTGGAGTTACCGTGTTATAACGGATACCGCTCGATGCCGCCTCCTGAGCAAAACTTTTGGTCATCGCAATCACACCACCCTTGGATGCTGAATAGTTGGTTTGCCCCACATTACCGGTTTCACCGACGATCGAAGCGATATTCACAATCGCACCGAATTTTTGTTTACGCATCACCTTAAACGACTCACGGCATCCGACAAATGCTGAAAGGAGATTCGCATTAATCACCGCCATAAAATCGTCACTCTTCATCCGCATAGCAAGACCGTCTTTGGTAATCCCTGCATTATTAACGAGATAAGAGAGTTCTCCGTCCGCATCCACAATCGTTTTAATCGCATCCACAAACGCCCTTTCATCCGCTACGTCAAACCCGATCACTGCCGCCGTTCCACCGGAAGCTTCAATCTCCGCCTTGACTCCATCCGCTGCTGCCGCGCCGCTGCGGTAGTTAATCCATACTTTCAAGCCGTATCTCGCCAATACTTTTGCCACTTCCGCACCAATCCCTCGGCTTGAACCTGTTACCAATACATTTTTACCGGTGAATTTCATTATTATCCTTTATAATAGATTTTCTCATATTTTATCCCCCGTATCCGAAAAATACGGGTAGTTTCAGAAGATTGCAAAGGAGATATGTGTTTTGCTACATTTATAGACTTTACTCATAAATGTGTTTAAATCAATGGCGCATCCATTTGCGATGGTATCTCAAGTCCCATAAGTTTAAGTATCGTCGGCGCTACATTATTCAATCCACCTGGGTGAACGGTTGAAACCGATTCATCTCGAACAAAACACCACACTTTTCCGACGGTATGGTTTGTGAGAACATTCCCCGCATCATCGCGCATCTCTTCGCAATTGCCATGATCAGAGGTGATCACAACTGCATAGTCGTTCCGATCCGCCGCATCGATGATTCGTCCCAACTGCGCATCGACCGCTTCGACTGCCTTGATTGCTGCGTCAAATACTCCGGTGTGCCCCACCATATCACCATTGGCAAAATTGACCACCACAAACTCATACCCCTCATCCATCGCTTTGATCACAACGTCACCCACTTCAGGAGCCGACATCTGCGGCTGCATATCGTACGTTTTGACCTGAGGACTCGGGATCAGCACCCGTGTCTCGTTTTCATAAGGCTCTTCGATCCCGCCGTTAAAGAAAAAGGTGACATGTGCATATTTCTCTGTCTCTGCCGTATGAAGTTGGCGCAATCCCGCTTTGGAGATCACCTCTGCCAATGTATTCACCGGTGTGTCTTTAGGAAAAAGGACTGGGTAAGGGAAATTTTTATCGTACTGAGTCATGGTTGCCAAATGAGTCGGTACAAATTCGCGATCAAACCCGCTGAATGATTTATCCCCGATTGCGGCGGTAAGTTCACGCATACGGTCACTGCGGAAATTGAGCATCAACACCGCATCACCCTCTTTGAATCCCTCATACCCACCAAAAGCGGTCGGGGTGATAAACTCATCCGTCTCACCCGCAGCATAGGCATTTTCAATATAATCGGCAACACTCTGCTCGCTTTTAGGTTCAGCGCATACGATCGCTTTGTACCCTTTTTGGACACGCTCCCAGCGATTGTCGCGATCCATTCCAAAAAAGCGCCCGCCAATAGATGCGATTTTGACGTTCGAATAGCCATGGGCATTTATCGTGTGCAAAAAGAGTTTAGCCGAGGTTGGAGCGACATCCCGCCCATCGGTGATGAGATGAAGCCATACCTCTTTACCCGCTTCTGCCGCAATCTCAAGCACCCCCATCATGTGATCGATATGCGAATGAACACCACCATCAGACATCAGAGAAATCAAATGAAGCCGTTTTGAAGTTTTCATTAAAGAGACAAAAACATCGTTATGTTCAAACGTCCCCTCCTGCAATGCAAGGGAAATTTTTACCAAATCTTGATAGAGAATCCGACCACTTCCAATCGACATATGTCCCACTTCGGAGTTCCCCATTTGTCCCTCCGGAAGCCCAACGCTCAGACCAAACGTATCGATCAAAGAGTGAGGCACTTCGGCAAACAATCGATTGTAGGTCGGTTTTGTCGCGGCATGAAAAGCGTTAAAATCGCGTTTCGGGGAATAACCAATACCATCAGTAATAACCAAAATGGTTTTTTTATTCAAATTGGCTCCTTCGATTAATCAAACTTTGGGGGGATTATATTAAAATGTCACTTTTGCATTGCTTTTGAAATTTAATCACAAAGAGCTAATAGAATGTTATATTGGTTTCATCAACTTCTCGGTATCAACCTTTTCCAATACATCACCGTCCGTGCAGGAGTCGCTTTTTTTATCGGTCTACTCCTTACCCTCTTTTTTATGCCCCGCTTTATTGCTTGGGCGCAGCGATCGGCACGGGTTCAGCCGATCAACGAATACGTCAGTGCCCATCAAGGTAAAGCCAAAACACCAACAATGGGGGGGATCGTTTTTGTTACCGCAACCGTGATCGCCTCTCTTTTGACCGTCAACATTATGAACCCGTTTGTTATCGGCGGGTTATTAACTCTCATTTTCTACGCCTATATCGGTTTTACCGATGATTGGGGAAAAATTCGTGGCGGTCATAACCTCGATGGTCTCTCTGCTAGTGCCAAATTACTGTTACAAATCATTTTCGGTATCGCTATCGGATTGTTTTTAATCTATGTAGCCAAGCTCGAAACCGGTTTTTACGTCCCTTTTATCAAATCGAGTCTCTTTGATATGGGATATTTCAGTGTAGCGTTTTGGGTGTTAGTGATGATCGCTACCTCCAATGCGGTCAATCTTACCGACGGGCTAGACGGTCTTGCAACCGTCCCCTCCATTTTTGCCTTGCTCTCACTCAGCGCTATTGTTTATATCGTCGGGAATGCCGCATTGTCCCATTATCTCTTGATGCCAAAAATCCCTGCCGGAGAGGTGGTCATTATCGCCGCGGCACTGATCGGCTCGTTGATCGGATTTTTGTGGTTCAATTGTCACCCCGCGCAGGTCTTTATGGGAGACAGCGGTTCACTTACCCTTGGAGCCTTTATCGCCTATATGGCGATCATCGGCAAAAGCGAAATCCTCCTTATCATCATCGGTCTTATTTTCGTCATCGAAACCGTCTCGGTAATCTTGCAAGTCGGAAGCTACAAACTCCGTCAAAAACGGGTCTTTTTGATGGCGCCGATTCACCACCATTTCGAGATGAAACAGTGGGCTGAAAACAAAATCATCGTCCGATTTTGGATCATCTCGCTCCTTTCCAACATATTCGCACTTATTACTTTAAAGATTCGCTAATGACCAATCAACGCATCGCCTGCTTCGGCTACGCCAAAACCACACGCGCCATCGCTAAACATTTCGGACCATGCACCTTTTTTGACGATAAAATCACCGTCCCCTCAACCGATGAGGAGGGGAATGCCCTCAAACCGCCAAGCGAATTCGATACACGATTTTTTACCCATGAAATCCCCTCTCCAGGGTTTCCACCAAACCACGAACTGATCCTCAAATCGACCCATTTGATCAGCGAATACGATTTTTTTGCTCCCCAAACCCCATTTTCGATCTGGATCAGCGGCACCAACGGCAAAACAACCACCACCCAAATGGTCGAGCACCTTTTAAATGATCGAGGAGCGATCAGCGGTGGCAATATTGGTGTTCCCCTAGCCGATATGTCACCCGATGCACCGATTTGGATTTTAGAGACCAGTTCATTTAGTATGCATTATAATAAAGTTGCCTCGCCCAATATTTATGCCCTCCTCCCCGTTACCCCCGATCATGTAAGCTGGCATGGCAGTATGGAGGAGTATTACAAAGCCAAACTCAAACCCCTTTCTTCAATGAAAGAGGGAGAGGCGATCATTTTACCGAAAATGTTTGCAGATGCTCAGACGAACGGGTTTAAAATCGTTTATGAAACCGAATACGATTTGGCAGAGTATTTTGGTATCGATACCTCTAAGATCAAATTTAAAGGGGCATTTTTGATGGATGCTCTCATTGCGATGGGGATCGATAAAATCCTCTATGATCAAATCGAATACGACAAAATCAATGACTTTGTCCTCGATCCACACCGTCAAGAGGAGTTCAAAGACGCTCAGGGGCGACTATGGATCAACGACTCTAAAGCGACCAATATCGATGCAACATTGGCCGCATTACGCACCTACGGAGATCATCCAATCCATCTTATCCTTGGTGGAGATGACAAGGGTGTTGAACTTGAAGGGCTGTTTACCCCTATTAAACAATACGATGTGCGTGTTTATACTATCGGAAGCAACGCAACTCGACTCGAAGCACTCTGCACCCAATACGCCATCCCCTGCACCCTTTGTCACACACTTGATGTTGCGGTCGAAGCGATCAGCCAGCTACACACGCGCCACACCATCGCCATGCTCTCACCAGCGGCGGCCAGTTTGGATCAATTCAGCTCTTATGCTCAAAGAGGTAACCTCTTTAAAGAGCTAGTGCAAAGCATCCAATAACTTTACTTGGTGCTTAAGCTTATTTTTAAGCTTTCACCGCTATAATTTCGACCTCACAAAAGAGGGCTAATTAGCTCAGTCGGTAGAGCAAATGACTGAAAATCATTGTGTCCTTGGTTCGATTCCGAGATTAGCCACCACTACCTCTTCAAAAGTCCTAATCTAGGATGTTTGAAGAGGTTTTTTCGTTTATACCAAATCTATTCATCAATTTCACTATATGATTTCACTGCTTTTAGCATTCTCTTTAACCAACAAATCTGTTATACCCGAATCGATCTAGAAAGACAATAAGGACACCTCTAAAAACACATTTTAAAGCTCCCAACTTTCCATTTGGTCATTCAATGTTTTATCTTCTCTGCTATCTGAAATGCTTTGGGTAAAGAGGCTTTGGCAAACTATCATATACTTGTCTATTTTAGGAGCTGATATTACGTACTTTACGTTCATAGCCCGTAAAGTGGCTGGGATGAATCTCCCTACAACTCCTAATGCTTGCCATATCTTTCGGATATGGCAGAAACTAGCCTTTTGCCATTGATGTCATCAAGTGCGCAAGTGTAGTTAGGAGTTAAAAAACTATAAGGATAGGTTCGCTATGATATTTTAAGCGCAAGGGAGCATTAGATGGACAATCAACTTTTGACCGTATTTGTTGGAATCATCGCACTCTGTAGTATTTTTATCAGTGTTATTATCATCTTGATCGGATTCCACACTCTTAAAACAATGAAGCAACTCCAAGAGGTTGTAACACATTTGCAAAATGAGCTTAGCTTCCTCTCAACCAAGGTGGCATTGACCCTACATGAAGTGAATGAGCTGATTAACCATCTCAAGGTCGAAATCCGCTCTATCAGCGATAAATCAAAACTTTCACTGCATGAACTGCATGAGTTGATCTCGTTTGTCCATGATGAAACCAAATCGCTTGCCATCAAAGCCTCGAATGGCATTGCCAAAGTAACGATCGGTTCGCTCGCTATTGGAGCACTCTCTCAAATCCTCAAGAAAAAAACCAAGGAGTAAAGCATGAATCAAAACAACACTCTAAGCTTCATCTTCGGTGCCGCTATCGGTGCTGTTGCCGGATACTATCTGTTTAAACATCAAGACGAAATCGTCAATAAAATCCACGAACTCGAAGGCAATCTCGATATTGACCATAATGCGCTGATCGAAAAAGCCAAAAGCAAACTAGATTCTCTCGCTCAAAGCGTCCAGTCTACGATTGAGCGTTACAGCGGAAGCGATGTGAAATCAACCGATGAGATCACCGCTATCATGGCAGAACTCAAACAGCTCCGCGAAGAGGTTAAATCGTTGCAGGCATCATAACTCATTTTTCATACTTTACGGCGTAGCCTGAAAAGTAGCCCTGCAATTCCCTTATGACTTTGGATTCCCCGTTTTACATAACTGATCTTACGCACTTGATGAAATCAAGCAAAAAGGGGAATTATTAATCCTGTACAGAATGGGTCTTTAGTGTTGATCTTTGACAAATCGGTTGAATTTTCCGTCGATTTTTTCGAGTTCATCCCGCGTCCCCTCTTCGAGTATGATGCCGTTTTCGAGAACGTAAATATAATCGGCATATTCAACGGTGCTAAGACGGTGCGCGATGATGATAACCGTTTTATCCTTTAGAAACTGTCGCAACGCTTCGAACAAAGCACTCTCAGTATGGACATCCAAAGCCGATGTCGATTCATCGAAAATGACCGCTTGGGGATTTGCCAGCACCATCCGGGCAATGGAGAGGCGCTGACGCTGCCCACCGGAGAGTCGGATGCCAAATTTGCCGATCTGCGTCTCCAATCCAGCAGGAAGTTCTCGGACAAACAAGGAAAGCTGCGCAATCTCCAAAGCATTCCAAATCTCCTCATCACTCACCTCATCACCCATAGTGAGATTGAACCGAAGGGTTCCATTAAACATTAGCGGCTGCTGAAGAACGACGAACACAGCGTCACGGATTTGGGAATACCCGATCTCCTCGCCCCTTCTACCATTATAGAAAATCTCACCGGACGTCGGAGGGTAAAATCCGACTAGCAGTTGTGAAAGGGTACTTTTACCGCTCCCGCTGGCACCGATAATCGCGACTGTTTTTCCAGCGTCGATGGTAATAGTGATCCCTTTGAGGACAGGATTATTCTCTCCGTAATCAAAAACGAGATTACGGGTTTGAATACTCAGTCCTCCACTATCCAAAGCCCTAGAAACCGCACTTTTGGGTTCGGTAGGGAGGTTGAACAACTCATTGAGACGGTTAAGGGCATTTTTGGCGTTGGCAAAACTATATTGCAAAGAGAGCAAATCCTGCACCGGAGTCATCATAAACCACAAATAGCCAAAAATTCCGAACATCAGCCCGATCGAGAGATCGGAGGTGAGCACCATCACCAGCCCCAATGCCCGAAAAATTTCAAACCCGCTTAGAAACAGGGTATAGGAGAAACGCTCTCCGGCAAGTGCTTTAATTCCGTATTCGGAAGCACTTACTTTGAGGTGCTGCAACTGAGTGATCGCTTGCGAAACAAAACGCTCCTCTTTGTTGCTAGCTCGAATCTGTCCGAAAAGATCACACATTTGGGTCAGATGATCAGAAAGCTCCCCGATGGTACGATTCTGCTCCTTTTTGAGGAGCCCTACACGTGAGGAGATTTTGCGGGTAATTACCATGATAAGCGGCTGAAAAATCAAAATCAAGATGCCAAATAGGGGATTGATCCAAATGAGCACTGTCGCGACACCGATAAGGGTGGCAATAGAGACGATCAATTTGGAGAGCGCCCCTCCTAAAAACTGCTCGATCGTATCGATATCGGTGATGAGATGGGTGATCACTTTCCCGCTTCCGAGAGACTCATACGATGCCATCGAAACCGATTTAAGATGTTCCAAAGCCCTCACACGTAAAGAAAAAGAGAGTTCTTGAGATAGGGTGATAAAAAATTTCTGAGATACGACACTCAAGATAAAAAAAAGAAATCGCAATGCAATCGTCACCGCCAAAACGATCGCAATGTAGATCATCGGCTCCGTTATGGTCCCAAAACGATCAATCGTCCCGATTATCCACCCCTTTTTCTCCAACAGAACCTCATCGACGAGTAGAGGGATCAGCAATGGAATAGGGATTGAAACTAATGTCGCAGCAATCGCAATGAGATTGCCCAAAATTAAAGAACTTTTGTAGCGGAGCATCATTAAAATAAGGTGTTTAAATGTAATCATCTTACGATTATATCCAAAGGAGTGTATCACTTGGCAAGAACTATTATAAATAATAAAAATTTTCCTTTAGACTATTAAGTTACTTAAATGTAATTTAGTTGTATTAAAGTTTGTGTGTTACAATTTCCCTACATTACTCAAATACCACACAAGGAAACCACATGCTCGTAACAAAAAAAGCTCCTGATTTTACCGCCACTGCCGTTCTTGGAAACAACCAAATTGTTGATAACTTCAACCTCTATGAAAACCTCGGCGAGAAAGGTGCCGTTCTTTTCTTCTATCCATTGGACTTTACGTTCGTTTGTCCATCTGAATTGATTGCGTTTGATCACCGTCTTGATGCGTTCACAGAGCGCGGAATCAACGTTATTGGCGTATCGGTTGATTCACAATTCAGCCACTTTGCATGGAAAAACACTCCGGTCAACCAAGGTGGCATCGGTCAAGTTCGTTATCCATTGGTTGCAGACCTTAACAAACAAATTTCACGCGATTACGACGTATTGTTCGGAGAGTCGGTTGCACTTCGCGGTTCATTCTTGATCGACAAAGATGGAACGGTTCGTCACGCTGTTGTTAACGACCTTCCACTCGGACGTAACATCGATGAGATGCTCCGCATGATCGATGCAATGTTGTTCACGAACGAACACGGTGAAGTATGTCCTGCCGGTTGGGAAAAAGGGGATGCGGGAATGAAGGCAAGCACTGAGGGTGTTGCTGAGTATCTTGCCGCTTACGCTGAGACACTTTAATATGTGAAAGGCTACAGGAGCAAATCCCCTGTGGCTACGCTCGCCGCTATGGCACTGAACCTTGCCTCTTAGAGATAGATTTTCTCTCACCCTTTTTATTAACTAATGTTACGCACTTTACGTTCATAGCCCG
>JACXUF010000039.1 GCA_014764105.1 Sulfuricurvum sp.
ACATACATACCCTCATTACCGAGGTCTCCTATCCCTCCAGTTTTGCCAAACTCGCATATGATAGCAAACATCTCACCCCCGCACTTTTAAAAGAGGAGCTCATCCAATCCAAACGGCGCAATTTTACTCTCTACGTGATGCATCTTAAAGCCCTCTTCCAAGAGACCATTATCAAAGAACTCAATACGCTCCACCTCCTCCGCAATGGAGGGAAAGTCCTCGTCGACGGCGATCGGATCAATTACACACAGCTCTAATATGTTATAATATCCTCATTAACTGATGTTACGCACTTTACGAGCAAAGCCCGTAAAGTGGTAGGGACAAATCTCCCTACAATCCCCAAAGCAAGCAAGGTGTTATTATGAGCATTCAAGAACGTAGTGGAAATATGTGCGAATTATGTGGAGCGACAGAAGGTTTAAGTATATTTGAAGTAGTTCCGAGTGACGGATCGGTAGATCAATCGATCCATATCTGTGAAACGTGTAAAAACCAAATCGAAAACCCCAAAAATCTCGATGCCGATCACTGGCGCTGTTTGAGCGACAGCATGTGGAGCCAAGTTCCTGCGGTACAAGTGATGGTATACCGTCTCTTATCGGCACTCGGCAATCAAGATCAACTTGACATGATGTATCTCGAAGACGATGTGAAACAATGGGCACAAGCAGGGATGTTGAACACGGCATCCAATGATGAGGGGGGAGCCGTCGTACATCGCGACAGCAACGGTACAATCCTCTCTGAGGGGGATAGTGTTACCCTCATCAAAGATCTCGAAGTCAAGGGGGCAGGATTCACCGCCAAACGGGGAACCATCGTTAAAAATATCCGTCTCACCGACGATCCGAAATACATTGAAGGCAAAATCAACGGTTCAACGATCGTCCTCGTCGCCGCGTTTATGAAAAAGGCTTAAGCCTTTTTCTACTAGAATCTTATCCGCATTTATACGCGTCTGTAGCTCAGCTGGATAGAGCATTGGTTTCCGGTACCAAGGGTCAGGGGTTCGAATCCCTTCAGGCGTACCATCTAGATGCCCCCTATTTTTGTCTCTCCACTTCCAACGCCAATTCCGAATAGATACGTGCCTTTGCGATATTGAACCGATGGGTTTCTCCACTTTTTTCCAATGATGCAATCTTTTGGTTGAGTTGAATCATCCGTGAATTAATCGAATTACGGTTTTCGACCACGTTGGTTTTGTCATCATTATGGGCAGAGAGTCCGACAAAGCTTTTTGCTTGATTCATATACCATCCGCCACTCTCGATCGCATCGGTGATACTTTGCGTCGTTGCCGCCATCGCCGCAGTCGATTCAGAAATATCTTTGAGCGAGATGCGCAGTTCGTTCGCATCGACGAGTACTTTCGTGTCGGCATAAATAGCGAGTTTAAATATCTCCTCTGTACTCACGCGGTTGCGATCCAATTTATCGAAAGAGACCAAAAAACTCTCCGAACTTTTTTTGTACCGGTTCAACGCACTTGCAGCACCGCCGAGGTTGAGTACCGTTTTAGAGATCAGTTTGGTGGTATTGGAGACCTCTCCGGCATAGGGGATCGGTAAAAATCGAACTACATTACTGATGTAAACACTCGATTTTATCATCTGCGCGTAACTATCAACCGTCCCTTTCATTGTGTTGATAAAGCCATCGAATGTATCGATATTTTTGCGATCTTCACGGAGCAATTTCGCCACGCGAGCCAAACAATCATAACTGTAGCTATTGAGTTGAGTAACACTCATACATTGCTGTGTCTGCACCTTTGGTGCTTCAGGTTGCGGTACACATCCGCTAAACAGTACTAAAGCGCTAACCAATAATATCGATTGTTTCATTGTATTCATATCATCCCCATCTCTTTTAATGCTATTCGGATCGCTCCGGCGATCGACTCTTCTACTTTGCCCACATACACATCGATTTTCTCTATTTCACTTTTGGTGAGAGTGAGAAAAACTCTCTCACCTTGCTTCACTTCATGTTTATCTCTTTATTGTTTCTCTGTTGATTATAACAAAATCCTTTGCAACAGAGGAAGAATTCTTTACCCATCGTTGCTGCAAGTCTGCGATGGTGGATTGATGCCCGATACTCGAATGTTTAATCGCTGTATTGTAGAGTGTAATATAAAACATCACGCTCTCTTTGAGAACGCTAAGGAAGTGGATGGTGGAAGCGTCCGGAATCGAACCGGAGTCCGAAACCAAGTTAGTGAAACCGTCTACATGCTTAGAGACGTTGTTTGAGTCTTGGACGGCTTCACACAACGTGCAAAGCTACACCGTCCCAGCCCCTAAATTCATCTGCGGACGAGACATCCCGCAAATATATCTATCTGATTGATTATACTTCCCAAAACCTCGTAGATAGAATCGGAAGGAGAAGCAGTCCTAAGTTAAGTTAAACTTACGCTACAGCGTAAGCAGGACGATAATTAGTGTTGTTTGCGTTTAAGCAAGTTGAGCCGTATAACGGAGATGCTCAGTCCGGCATGCAAGTTAAACCTTCTTGATCCCGTCGAAGCCATGTCGCCCCCATCGAGAGTAACCGAAGTTATAAGCGAATTGTAGCATATTAGCTATTAATGAGCGATTTAATGGTGCGGGTAATCTTGCAACATTGAGTGATTTTCTCACTGTTTGAGATGGTATCATCAAGAAGTACTTGTACAATCGCCGAGCCGACGATGACACCATCCGCCCCCTGCACTTTTTCACGTGCCGTCTTTTCGTTTACACCAAAACCGACATAGACGGGTGTATGGGTATGGCGCTTGATCATCCCCAAAATCTCTTGCAAATCTTCAGACTTATCACTTCCGGTGATCCCCGCATAGGCGACGAGATAGATAAACTTGCGCGCTTGTGCAGTGATCAGTTTGATCCTCTCTTCCCCATCGGTCGGAGCGACAAAGGTAATATTAGCCAAGCCACGCGATTCAAAAAGGCTATGATAGTTTTTAGCCTCTTCAAATGGAACATCGGGAATAATCAACCCGTTGATACCGATCTCTTTTGCCCTATCAAGCAGTCTCTTTATCCCATACTGATAAAACGGGTTGAAATATCCCATCCATAACGTATCGATTTTAGGGGCTACGGCAGTTGAAATCTCCAACAGATCCGAAAAATGAAACCCGCTTTGAAGAGCTTTATGGTTAGCCGCTTCGATCACAGGACCATCAGCAACCGGATCAGAAAAGGGGATTCCGAGTTCGAGAGTATCGACCCCATTCTCGCCTAGAGCCAATGCCAAATCGACAGTAAACTGTTTGTCGGGATATCCTGATGTAATATACGCTACAAGGTGCTTCACATTTTCTCCATATCGGGTAAAATTAAAAGGGAGAAATGGATTTTCGAGAGTTCGTTATCCATTTTGAAATCTTCCTGCCACTGCATAAACATATCCGAGACGCTAATGAGCCAGTTAATCGTCTCTTCGTTGACTACTGTATCCCGAAAACGTAAAGTTTCCAGCGCATCCTCGACAAAAGTGGACAAACGGACCATCGGCTCGATTTGTAAATAACCGGAAGCAGATTTGATGTTGTGAAAAATCCGAAACAACTCTTCGATACTGCGATGATAACGATTCGAATTTCCCAAATCGACAATGAGAGGTTCCATAATGCACTACGTATTCCCATTACAATTCTCCTATTGTTGCTGAATTATATCGAGCTTTTGTTTAATCTCCTATCGTAAACTGCCAACTAAGTCGAATGCGATGGAATTTTTGGGTAAACTATCTCAATTAATACACAATGAGAGTTTTGCACCCTATGAAAAAAATGACAATCGGAAAAATCCAAAAACAAAAAGGGGTCAAACCACTGGTGATGATCACGGCGTATGATGCCCTATTTGCCCGTTTGCTATCGGAAAGTGCCGACATCCTCCTCGTCGGAGACAGCCTAAATATGAGCTTTGGAGGGAATCGTGATACTCTGAGTACCACAATAGATCAAATGATTTACCACACCAATGCGGTGTGCAACGGTGCACCGGAGGCTTTTGTGATTACCGATATGCCCTTTGGGAGCTATAGCGATGAGAAAACCGCTTTGGACAACGCCATCCGCGTTTATCGCCAGAGCGCTGCCGATGCGGTTAAAATCGAAGGGGGAGCCGATAAAGCTCATCTCGTTCGACATCTCGTATCGAACGGTATCGCCGTGTGCGGACATATCGGTCTTCTTCCTCAAGCGTTTCGTGCCGAGGGGGGATATAAAGTCAAAGGGAAAACGGAACACGAAGCACTACAGTTAATCAACGATGCACAAGCCATTGAGCAGGCGGGCGCATTTATCCTCGTGATCGAGGGGGTCAAAGCCGATGTTGCCACCCGTGTTGCCCAAAGTGTCTCAATACCAGTAATTGGCATTGGCGCTGGCAACGGCGTTGATGGTCAGGTACTTGTTTTCTCCGATATGCTCGGATTCTATGAGCCTTTTGTCCCGAAATTCGTCAAACAGTACATAAACGGCGCAGAAGCGGTCAAAAAAGCGGTGCAACAGTATGCCAATGAAGTTCAAAATCGTTCATTTCCAGATGAAAACCATGTCTACTAAGGTACATTAACATGGAACGAATCGTAGAGATAGAGAAATTTAACACCGAAGATGCCTCCGAAGTTTCACTCCGTCCAAACGGATGGAGCGATTACATCGGACAAGAGCAGATCAAAAAAAATCTAGGAGTCTTCATCGAAGCGTCCAAAAAACGTTCCGAATCACTCGATCATGTCCTCTTTTATGGCCCTCCGGGTCTAGGGAAAACGACGCTAGCCCTTATCATCGCTAACGAGATGGGGAGCAACATCAAAGTGACCGCTGCACCGATGATCGAGAAAAGTGGTGATCTTGCCGCCATCCTCACCAATCTCGAAGAGGGCGACATCCTCTTTATCGATGAGATTCACCGGCTCTCCCCTGCAGTCGAAGAGATACTTTACCCTAGTATGGAGGATTTTCGGCTAGACATCATTATAGGCTCTGGTCCTGCGGCACAGACGGTCAAAATCGATCTTCCCCGCTTTACCCTCATCGGCGCTACTACCCGTGCGGGGATGCTCTCCAATCCTCTTCGGGATCGATTTGGGATGAATTTTCGAATGCAGTTTTACACCCCCAATGAACTGTGCAGTATCATCACCCAAGCTTCATTAAAATTGGGGAAAAACATCGAGAAAGATGCCGCTCACGAGATCGCCAAACGCTCACGTGGCACCCCCCGCATCGCATTGCGTCTACTTAAACGGGTGCGTGACTTTGCCGACGTCGCCAATGAATCTACGATATTGCATGAACGCTCACGCTACGCCCTTGATCAGTTAGGGATCAACGCCAACGGGTTTGACGAAATGGATATACGACTGTTGAAACTCCTGATAGAAGCCAAAGGACGGGCGATGGGCCTTAGTACGATCGCCGCTGCCCTCAGTGAGGATGAGGGGACGATCGAGGATGTTTTGGAACCATATCTCCTAGCCAACGGCTATCTGGAACGTACTGCACGAGGACGGATTGCAACCCCTAAAACATACGAACTCCTCAAATTCGGAACTCCACAGAACGGACTGTTTGAATAGTGTTAGTGATGAAAAAAGAGTACTTCACCCTCACCCTATTAATCATCGTCTCATTTGAGATGTACATCCTCTATCAACCCTTTTGGATGAGTATCATCGTTGCAACGCTGTTGGCGATTTCGACCCACCATATTCAGATAGGATTTCTCCATCTCACCAATAGCCGATTTTGGGCTTCCGCCCTATCAACCCTTATTCTCGGAGTTTTATTTTTCGCACCGCTAGGCTATTTTTTATTCCATGTATCGGTGATGCTCCAAAATATCAATCCTACGATGATGAGTACAATGGAAATTCAATTTAGAGGGTGGCTCACACACCTCCCCCCGAGTCTCTCTGAGTTTGAAGCCAAAATCGAAGCATCATTGGTGAAATTCGATCTGACCGCTTTTTCTCACAATATCATCGATTATGCTTCTCAAATAGGGAGCTTTGCCATGTCGTTTCTCTCCAGCACCCTCTTTATTTTGATCTTCTATTTTATTGCCCAGTATTATGGGCGGGATATTTTCGAGTTTTTCAAACGTTCCGCCCATTTCCCGCAACAAGAGAGCAGCCTCATCATGTTTGAGATGCGCTCCTCTATGAGCGTCGTCTTTTACTCGATCCTCGCTACCGCCGTTTTCGAGGGGGCATTGTTTGGGATTGCGGTCGACTACATGGGGTACAACGGTCTACTTTTTGGGATCATGTTCGGCTTCGCTTCTCTCATCCCAGTAGTGGGAGGGGTAATTATGTGGCTCCCATTTACGCTATTCGAACTATCCTTGGGCAACACCGAAAATGCAATCTTCATTGCACTTTACACCATCATCATCATTTCAATTATCGCCGATACCTTTATCAAACCAATTATTATTAAAGTCATCAATCAGCGACTGATCAAACCACACGAGAAGATCAACGAACTGATTATCTTTTTTGCCATTATTGCAGGACTGACAACATTCGGCTTTTGGGGGATGATCATCGGACCAGCAATTACGGTCCTCTTTTTAACGTTAATGAAAATAACTGAAGCCCAAAACATCGAAAATGGAAGTTAATCTTGTTAACACTGAGTTATTACACGGTTGACTCAGTTTTTTTAGACTGTCAGAGTATAAATACCTCAACACGGAGAAACCAGATGAAAAAGATTCTAAGTATCGCACTGATCCTCAGTGCAACAGCGTTAATGGCATGCCCGATGCAAGGTGGCGGAATGATGTGTGGCGACAAAGGCGGCATGGGTTGTGGCATGATGCAAAAATGTGAATGCGATATCAAAAAACTCCCTACTATGATGGAAAAACTCGACTTGAGCGACAAACAAAAAGAGCAAATTGCCACCCTTCGTGCCGAAGGTAAAGCATTTCACAACAAACAGCATGAGAAAATGATGGCGATTCTCACCCCTGAACAAAAAGGGAAATTAGAGGGGATGAAAATGATGATGAATCAAAGCAACGGGGGTAAAAATTGCCCCAACAAAGGTGATATGCAAAGTATGAAAATGGGCGGTGGAATGGGCTGCCACAATTGCGATACAAAGTAAACACCCATGATTAAAATCCTCTTGATCGAAGACGACCTCGAAATATCGGATCTACTAACCCAATATTTAAGCCGTTATCAGATGGAGGTGATCAGTTACGCCCATCCCAAGGCAGCACTCTCATCGCTGGGGATCGAATCGTACGATCTGGTACTGCTCGACCTTACTCTCCCCGATGTCGATGGGTTAGAGGTGTGCAAGACCCTACGTGAAAAAAGCGATATACCGATTATTATATCCTCTGCTCGGAGTGATCTGGGAGACAAAGTCATCGCCCTCGAACTGGGTGCCGATGATTACCTCCCAAAGCCCTATGAACCTAGAGAACTGGTAGCACGCATCCAAAGCCTCCTTCGCCGTATCAACGGCAAAACGATCCAAGCCAGTAGCGATACGTTCCGCGTCGACGAAAACGGCATCTACAAGGGGGGGGAGCTACTCCCTCTCACTCGTGCCGAGTTTGAGCTCCTTGGTTTACTCATAAAACACCGCCGACAAATCATCTCACGTGATTTTATCGCCAACAACGTCGAATCGATCGGATGGGAGAGTAGCGAACGGAGTATCGACGTCCTCATCAGCCGCATCCGCCAAAAAATTGAACCCAATCCAAAACACCCTACTCTCATCAAATCGATACGGGGTATGGGGTATCAATTTACATTATGATTCACAGACGTCACTCCGTATTTTTTAAACTTCACGCCTTTTTTTTATTAGCATTGGTTGTTCTCATTTTGCTCTTTATCTCCGCATTGCATGAACAGGAACGACAAAAGTTCCACCTTCTCGCCCACCGATCGATGGAGTTATCCAGAATTATCGATGAGACTAAAGCACGCAGTTGCATAGAAAAAAACCACGAATTGGCGGAAGCCGGCTTCAAAATCCTCGATGCCAAAACACCTAAATGCGATCCGATCAAACTCCCCCCTCCAATGAAAAACAAACTTAAAAACCGCAACGTCAAAGTGACCATCTACAAAGACGAAGAAGGATTTATCTATGAGCTTTCCGAAGAGCATTGCACTATGCTCTATCGAGACACAGCAGAGGGGAAAACTTACTATTTCGTCTGGTTTTTGTTTTTTGCCCTTTTGGGGGGATTGGTAAGTATGTATCTACTCCTATGGAGCAATCTCAAACCGCTAAAAAAACTCTATGAACAGATTCAACGCTACGGTGAAGGGGAAAATATTGATCATATACGTAACAACGGCAAAGATGAGATCGCTCTCATCTCCAATGCCCTCTATGATGCTCTAGAAAAACAATCAAAACTCAAAAATTCTCGCGAGCTCTTTTTACGCAACATCATGCATGAGCTCAAAACGCCGATTACCAAAGGGAAACTGATTGTCGAACTCGAAGAACCGAGTCCTAACCGAAATCTTTTAGGGAAACTTTTTGTCCGTCTCGAAAACCTCATCAACCACATGGCACAAATCGAAAAGATGCACGCTTTTGCCCTCGATCGACACAATGTCAGCATCCTCGCTATGATCGATACCGCTATCGACAATCTTCTCATCGATGATATCAATATCCATATTATCGGATGCAACCAAATGGTGTATGTTGATCCCCCCCTCTTTACGAGTGCCCTCCAAAACCTAATCGACAATGCCTACCGCCATGCGAGCGATTATCCGATAGAGATCGAATGCAACGGGAAATTCATCTGTATCCGAAACAGCGGCGAACCGTTGGGACGTCCTGTCGAAGAGGCATTGCAGGCATTTGTGACCGAACGGGGCGATGGGGGGTTAGGGTTGGGGCTTTACATCGCCCAAGCGGTGTGTGAACTGCACAGATTTGAGTTAAATTACCACTATGAAACGGGAGTGCATCATTTCTGCATCGGTTTGAGTGAGCGAAAATAGACCCACAAAAGTGCTGAAACTCCCGCCATCACAAAACTCAGACTCATCCCCAGCGTCAGCCACTCACCCGCAAGATAACCGATCTGTGGATCGGGAGCACGATAAAATTCGACCGCTCCCCGTCCGATCCCGTACAAAAATCCATACAAAAGGATCAACTCTCCCTCGAACGCTTTACGGTGGCGATACGCATAAATGATCACAAAGACCACAATCCCCTCAACAAACGCTTCATACAGCTGTGAAGGGTGACGGAGAGTATCATAAACGTAAATCCCCCACGGCACATCGGTAGCTCGTCCAACTAGCTCTTGATTGAGAAAATTCCCGATCCGTCCAAACACGTACCCCAAAGGGAGTGAGACAGCGACCAAATCCATCAGCAACCCAAACGACACCCTATGACGTCTATGATACAAATACGATGCCGCCAAAAAGCCCACAATTGCCCCATGAAAACTCATCCCCCGAATCCCGACGAACCGACCGTCAATAAAGGGATTGAAAATCTGCCACGGATGGGTCAAATAGTACATCGTGTGGGTATCATAAAAGAGGATATATCCGATCCGTGCTCCGAGAATCACCCCAATTTCGGCGTAGATAAAATAGTCGTCTAGTTGGTCTTTGGTGATCAAGATATTATCTTTTTGGACAATCCATTTCGCGATGACGAGAGCACTGAGGAGTGCGAGGACATACATCAATCCATACCAATGGACAGGAATTGAAAAAAGATGAAATGCTACGGGGTTAAAATGCTCATAAATGTGTTGCCAAAATTCCATACACTTACACCTTCATCCGCTTCGCATCGACGAGATAATCACGCCCAACCCGACCGATATTATCGAGTTTGACGTTATGGCGCTCATCGATCACCTCATCGGAATAATAAAAAGCATCTATTTTCAGAAAAAGGATGATTTGTTCACTTCCGTTAAGCGAAACCTCCTGATGGAGCGAACAGAGCAACGCCGCTTTAGCATCGGCGACGCGAGGAGGATACTCTTTGATCACTTTTGCCATCGAAATACCGAATGTGTCCGCTTCATTTTCACCGTAAGGGAGCGCTTTGGCAGTCGCATCAATGAGTCTGGCTTTACGATCATCAGCAAGGGAAATCGTCGCTTTGCCGTATAGGAGGATATTTTTGGCTGTATCTTTAAGTCCACCCTCTTCACTCGGTCCGATGGAGACCATCACACACGGCGGTTCCGAGGATACGGGGATAAAATAGCTAAAAGGGGCAAGATTCACCCCAATCTCCCCCTCGGTTGCGATCCATGCTATCGGACGGGGGAAAATGGTGTTACTCATCAACTTATAGACGGTACTGACCTCTAAACTATGTGGATCGATAATCATGGTTTTCCTTTATGATGTTAACCTATACTCTGCATTTGGACATCGAGTTTTTCATCCAAGCGATATGCCCGCCCAAAACCCATCACGACGCTCCCACTTTGAGGGGAGAGTCTAAAGAGGTGAAAATCGTCCATTTGGGTTAATGAGGTGACAAGCTCAGGATCAAAATGGGCTTTGAAGTGCTCGATTACCCGCACAAACGATTCATCCCCACGATGAATCTCTGATGCGACTGCTTCAATACTCACCCGTTTTCGGGCAAAGGGTTGAACACATTGGGATTCATCTTCGGCAAAAAGGAGTGAAATATGAGGATGAATAAGAAGATTACGTCCGTGCTGGGCAACGGTGCTGATAAGGATATAAAAATAATTCTCCACCCGAACGTAAGGGGCGGTGCTGGCATAAGGGCTACCCTCTGGAGTCAATGAAGCCATCACAAGCGTCTGAAATGTCTCTAAAAACGTATTGACCTCGGAAGTTGTCATGACTTTAGTGCCTCGGCAATCAGTTCGATCGGGTTTTTAAACACAACGCCGCTTTGAGCTTCGTGAAGCGAGTTATTGATCTGCATACGGCACGCCGAACACTCGGCGGTAACAACTTGCGCCCCCGTTTTATCGATCATGGCCGCTTTGGGTTTTCCAGCTGCTTGGGCATAATGGAATTTTTCGGTTTGCATCGTCACCCCACCAAACCCGCAACACACATTGGGATCGCTCATCTCGGTGATTGTGTAGTTTTGGCTCACAAGCGCGCGGGGCTCTTTATAAATCCCCTGCATTTTACGGGCGTGACAGGGATCATGATAGGTGACGACCAGATCGCTACGCCCTTTGGAGGCAAGGAGCGATTTAAGCTCTGTCTTTTGTTCTAGCCACTCAGTCGCCATAAAAATTTTGTCCTTGAGCTTGTTCGCACGTGCTTGCCACTCGGGCTGATCGTGGAAAAAGTGGTCATAATCGATTTTGATCATCGCACTACAAGTTGCTTCTGGAATGATGATCGCTTCGACTTCATCGATGAATTTCTCGAAATACTCAATGTTTTTCTTGGCGTTGTGATCAACGGTAGCAAAATCTCCCGTAAAATAAGCTGGAGCCCCGCAACACAACTGTTTTTTTGGGATAAAAACATCAATTCTAAGCACTTCTAGAATCTCGACGAGGCTTTTACCGATTTGCGTATAGTTATAGTTCCCTAGGCAGCCGATAAAGATCGCTACACGGCGCTTTCCGCCGTGATTAATCTCTTCAGGATACGAGTTCAAAAACGAAGCTTGTCCTATAGAGGGGAGCAATCGCCCTTTTTTGATAATCGGAAGGCTAAAGCGCGGTGTCATCGACTGGGTTTGCTCTTTAATCTTGAATCCGCACGTCTGGAAAACGTATCCGAGCTTAAATAGAATATCCATTGTTGTACGGTGACGGAGGAGGTAAAAAAAGACTTTTTTAAACCATGCGATACCGTATTTATCAGCCAGATCGGCGCGTACTTGCTCGATCACCATATCGGTCGGAAGCGCCTTTGGACAAACGTCGGTACAGTTGGTACACAAAAAACAGCTCTCAAAAATATCCTTGGCGTTTTTGTCCAACTCTAAGTCCCCTTTTTGATACGCCCCCAGTAGATCGATAAATCCGCGCGGAGAGGTTACCTCATCGGCATTGACGTTGTGGATCGTACAGACGGGGATACATTTCCCACATTTAATGCACGCATCTGACGTTGCGCTAAAGTTAAAAAGTTCACCTTGCCGTGTCATATTCACACCGTCTTACTGAATGCTTTATCAGATGATGCATGCCGTTTCATGTACGCATCAAACGGCATCGCAATGTTACGAATCAATAGCGTCCCTGTCACCGAACACTCGATTGAGGTTGGGGATATCGTGAGCAATCCATCAGCCTCAAACGGTTTGAGCACTTCGATCGCATCCGCAAAATACTCTGCAAACTTCACGCCATAAATCCGCTCGAAACGTGTAATATCGAGTTTGAAATTGCTCATTAGCTCCATAATGACGTATTTGCGAACACGGTCATCCTCGTTCAGCACCACTCCCCGCTCATACGGCAATTTTCCCGCATCGATAGCGACCTCGTAGCTCTCCATATCTTTGAAATTTTGCGCATAATAATCAGCCCCCTCACCGATAGAGGTAAGACCAATTCCGATCAAATCGGCCCCCCCCTTGGTAGTGTATCCTTGGAAATTTCGGTGCAACTCCCCTTTTTCGATCGCTTTAAATAACTCGTCTTCAGGTTTTGCAAAATGGTCCATCCCGATCATACGGTACCCAAGCTCAGACATATGATCGATGGTGTAGCGCATGATAGCAAGTTTTTCACTTGGATGCGGCAGGGTTGTTTCATCGATTTTACGCATCGTTTTTTTGAGCCACGGTACGTGGGCGTAGTTGAATACAGCAAAGCGGTCGGGATCAAGGGAGATCGCTAAGTCGAGCGTCTTTTTAAAAGTTTCCAAAGACTGATACGGCAACCCATAGATAAGATCAACGTTAACACTCACCATATTGTAGTTACGTGCCAGCTCCATCGCAGCTTTGGTAATATCATAAGGCTGTACGCGGTGTACCGCCACCTGCACTTTGTCGTCAAAGTCCTGAATCCCGAAGCTAACACGGTTAAATCCCGCTTCGCTCATCACTCGCATCTGATCCTCGTTAATATGGCGCGGATCGATCTCACAGCTGATTTCGGCATCAGCGGTAAAGTTTTTAAAATGAGATTTGATCGCACCAATGAGGCGCCCAAGTTGATCGGCATCAAAAAAAGTTGGCGTACCACCCCCAAAATGGAGCTGAATCACCGGACGGTTGACATCAATATGCTGCGAGAGAATTTGAAGCTCACGGGTAATGTAGTCAATGTAGCGCTCTTTTTTATCCTCTTTAGAGGTAAAAACGACATTACAGCCACAAAAATAGCAAGCATTTTTGCAAAACGGGAGATGAAAATAGAGTGACAAAGGGCGGGAAGAGTCTTGGGTATGAAGCTTTTCAAGATACGAGTTGTATCCGAAAGCATCGCTAAATTCGAGCGCCGTCGGATAACTCGTATAGCGAGGTCCCGGTTTGGAATATTTGGTAAATTTGTCAAAATCAAGCATTGGGTACATCCCGAAGTTGTATAGTATCCGCGATTATACCCTTTTGGTTTGAAGCTCCCCTAAAAAAGCGATGTTACGAATCCAAAATTAGTGACTGACATTACGCACTTGATGAAATCAAGAACAATATGGTCAGTTTTCTGCCCTATCCAAAAGATA
>JACXUF010000040.1 GCA_014764105.1 Sulfuricurvum sp.
CTTGATGAAATCAAGGGCAAAAGGGGAGTTTTCTGCCATATCAAAAAGATATGGCAAGCTTTAGGGGGTTGTAGGGAGATTTGTCCCTGATGCTTTGCGAGCTTTGCTCGTAAGGTGCGTAACATCAGTCAAGATAATAAAAGAGTAGCGAAAAAAGATTAATCGCTACATGTGTTTTTTGACAAAGGCGATAATTTGAGGGGCGCTTAACGCTCCGCTGAATTGATCGACGATGCGGTTATTTTTGAACGCAATGACGGTGGGGATAGAGCGGATACCGAAACGTCCACCTAAATGTTGCTGTTCTTCGGTGTTGATTTTAATAAAGAGTGCTTTGAGGGGAAAATGGCGTGCCGCCTCTTCAAAAGAGGGTGCCATGCTTCGACACGGTCCACACCACGGTGCCCAAAAATCGGCAACGATGAGACGCTCATCGTTGAGCATCAATCGATCGAACGATTCGGTATTGACCGCAATGGGTTTGGTATCGAGGAGCGAGCCTTTGCAATGACCGCAGGCAGCTTTTGTGTAAGAATCTTTGATCGGGATGGCATTAACTCCACCGCAGTGGGGACAAACGACATTAATTTTAGACATGGATTACTCCGCTGCTTCTTCGACCACTTCCATATCGCGGATAGAAGAGGTGTGGTGATCTTTTACTTTGTCATGCAAACGTCTAAGCGCTTTGTTGGCACGCTCGATCGCAAGATCGATGGCGGTATCGAGATCATCGTCGGAATCGGAGATAACAACCGGTTGCGCGTGGGCGATATGGATGTCAAATTCGACTCCAACCCCTTTTTTCTCCTTGGCAATCATAACATTGACGGTAGTGATATCGAGGTGAAAGCGCTTGAAGTTTTCAATAGCAAGTTCAATATGGTCATTTAGATGTTGAGTGAGTTTGATATCTTTAGAACGAATTTGAATGCTCATAATAAATCCTTTTTACTGATGTTACCCAACTTTACGTTCATAACCCGTAAAGCATCAGGGACAAACGTCCCTACAACTCCCTAAAGCTTGCCATATCTTTCGGATATGGCAGAAAACTACCCTTTTGCCCTTGATTTTATCAAATGCGTAAGGGTAGTTTTTATTTGAGTTGAAACGCAATTGGGGTAAAACCCCGATTTGCTACGCTAACGCTAAGTTTCCCTCGGCGGGAAGCCCACGCATAGTAAACCATGCTTTGAGCATTTTTTAACGTGTTCGTCCGAAAAATATAGCATAGATTTTCTTAAGAGGAAGCTTAAGAGACGTTGCGGTAAAATAGTCACTATTCAAGGAGTAATGGTGAGAGTTTTAACAGGTATTCAACCTTCCGGTGATTTGCACATCGGAAACTATTTTGGTTCGATCAAAGCGATGATAGAGTCGCAAAATGATCATGAAGTCTTTGCGTTTATTGCCAATTATCATGCCATGACGAGTCTGAGCGACGGTGTCCGTTTATCCCAACTGACTATGCAAGCGGCGACCGATTTTCTAGCGCTCGGGATGGATCCACAAAAAAGTACCTTTTGGGTACAGTCGGATGTAAAGGAGGTGTTGGAACTTTATTGGATACTCTCAAACTTTACGCCAATGGGATTGCTCGAACGTGCCCACAGCTATAAAGACAAAGTAGCCAAAGGGATTGCGAGTAATCACAGCCTCTTTTCGTATCCAGTGCTCATGGCGGCCGATATTTTGCTTTTTGGTTCTGAGGTGATTCCGGTAGGAAAAGATCAGATTCAGCACGTTGAGATTGCCCGAGATATTGCGATCAAATTCAACAACCAATACGGTGATGTCTTCACGATCCCCGAATTTCGGGTAGATGAGAACGTAGCGACCGTTCCTGGGATTGACGGTCAAAAAATGTCCAAAAGCTATGGCAATACGATTGCGATTTTCGGCGATGAGAAAACGATCCAAAAAACGATCAAAAAGATTGTTACCGAAGCGGTTCCAATGGAGGAGCCCAAGGAGTATGAGGGGTGCAACGTCTATAACATCGCTAAACTCTTCTTGGATGAAGAGGGGCAACGTGAGCTGCAGGAACGTTATAAACGGGGCGGCGAAGGTCATGGTCACTTCAAATTGTATCTTCATGATGTGATGTGGGAATATTTTCGCCCGTATCGTGAACGACGTGTCTACTATGAGGCGCATCAACATGAGGTGCGCGAAATTTTGCATCTTGGTGCTTCCAAAGCCTCTGAGGCGGTACAACCGCTGATAGAGAGAATCCGTATGGCGACAGGGGTTAAATACTGATATGAAAAACTATATTATCAACCAAATCAACGATTCGGCGGCGACCAAAAAAGCGATTGTCGACAATGAAGCATTGATCGATTTGCTGGTCGTAGTAGCAAAAGCGTGTGTTGAAGTGTATCGTAACGGCAAAAAAATTCTGATTGCTGGTAACGGTGGCTCTGCAGCTGACGCGCAACATTTTGCGGCGGAGTTGGTGGGGCGTTACGGGTTTGATCGCCCCTCTTTACCATCGATTGCATTGACTACCGATAGCTCCAACCTCACCGCGATCGGGAACGATTATGGATACGAGTATGTGTTCTCCCGTCAGTTGGAAGGGTTGGCGCAAGAGGGGGATTTGTTTATTGGAATCTCTACGTCTGGTAACTCCCAAAATGTTATCAACGCGTTTATCTCTGCCAAAGATTGCGGCGTGACGACGGTCGCATTGGTCGGACGCGATGGGGGAAAAATGGCTGCTATGGCCGATTACGCGATCATCGTCCCCTCTAATGCGACGCCGCGTATCCAAGAGTCCCATCTGCTGATCGAACACATGATCTGCGATATTATCGAAAAAGAGATCTTTGGCGGCGGAGTAGCCTAAGGTGAGAAAAGCCCTGTTTTTAGATCGTGATGGTGTTGTCAATGTTGAAAAAAACTATCTCTACAAGATCGATGATTTTGAGTTGATGGAGGGGATTGTTGAGGTATGCCGAAGATATCAAGAACAAGGTTATCTCATTATTATTGTCACGAACCAGTCAGGGATTTCACGGGGATACTATACTGAGGAAGATTTTGCACTTCTTAGCCGATGGATGGTGGAACATTTCAAAGAGTTAGGGATAGTGATCACCCGTATCTATCACTGTCCCCACCATGAGAGTATCGACGGTATGTGTAAGTGCCGTAAGCCTGAACCAGGGATGTTTTTAGAGGCGCAAAGAGAGTATGATCTTGATATGGCTGGATCGGTGATGATCGGTGATAACGAGCGGGATATTGAAGCGGCACTCCGTGCAGGGGTTGGGATGAATCTCCTCCTCTCTAAGCAAGCTGATACCTCCAAAGCCGATAGAATCATTCATTCATTGCAGGAGTTGCTCTAATGCGGATTATCAATACGGGTGGAACATTCAACAAACGATACGATCCGATTAGAGGGGAACTGTTTGTTCCAAGCGATAATCGCTCTATTGAGGAGATACTCACATCGTTGGTTACGGATATTCCGATAAGTGGAGTGATTTACAAAGATTCTTTGGAAATGGATGATTGGGATCGTACAGTGTTGGGAGAGACGATAGCGCAGTGTAGCGAGCAAACGATTATTGTCGTTCATGGTACCGATACGATCGATATGAGTGCCGCACACATCGATACGTTGCAACTGAATAAAACGGTAGTGTTTACGGGGGCGATGATCCCTTTTGCGATCGATCCCGTCGAAGCGACGGCAAATCTAGCTATGGCGATAGGGTATGCCCACAATCTCAGTGCAGGGGTCTATATTGTAATTCAAGGTGTAATGGGTAGTTTTAAACAGGTCAAAAAAAATAAGTCACTCGGGAAGTTTGAATATGTCTAAAGTCAAATGTGATCATTGCCATCTCGAATTTTCTGATGAGGTGATGATCCACGATGGGGAATACCGTTTTTGCTGCAAAGGGTGCCAAGGGATTTTTCACCTTCTAAAAAACGAGGGGCTGGAGAGTTTTTATGCCAAAATAGGGGATACGACACTTACACCTCCAACAGAGCAGTTTGAGGACTCGATCAATTTTGATTCGCCGGCATTTGCCGAACAATACATTACTGAGACGAAAGAGGGGCTTCATCAAGTATCTTTGGTCATAGAGGGGATCCATTGTGCTGCGTGTGTGTGGTTGAACGAAAAAGCGCTCCACAAAATGGAAGGGGTAATTGAGGCATCGATCAATTTTACGACAAATAAAGCCCGTATTACATGGAATCCCAATATTTTAAAACTCTCTGCTATTATCGATATGATCCGTGCCATTGGTTACAATGCGTTTCCGTACGATGCATCGCTCCAAGAGGTTCGAGCCAACAAGGAGCGAAAAGAGTATTATCTTCGGATGGCGGTAGCGACATTTGCGACGATGAACATGATGTGGGTCGCGATTGCCCAATATGCGGGATATTTTACGGGGATTACCCAAGAGATTAAAACCATCCTCAATATTGCCGAATGGGCGCTTGCAACGCCGGTACTTTTTTACAGTGGATGGGTTTTTTATCGCGGAGCCTATTACGGACTGAAAAACCGCGCGATCAATATGGATCTCCTTGTGGTAACTGGATCGTCGTTAGCCTATCTCTATTCGATCTATATTACTGTTTTGGAAAAAGGGGAGGCGTACTTTGATTCGGTATCGATGATTATTACCTTTGTCCTTTTTGGGAAGTTTTTGGAGGTGCTCAGTCGCAAAAATGCCGCCGACACTCTCGACGTGATCGGAAAACATATCCCTCGCGAAGTGAGTATTGTCGAGGGGGAGACTATCCGCTCGATCAATGTCAACGAGGTTAAAGAGGGGGATGTGATTCTCATCCGAAGCGGTGAACGCTCCGCCATTGATGGAGAAGTGGTTTTAGGGGAGGGGAGTTTTGATGAGTCCAATCTCACGGGAGAGTCGGAGCCGATTTTCAAACGCCTCGGAGATAAAATCATTAGTGGGACGACCAGTATCGATGCTCTGATCCATTATCGGGCGACCAAAGATTTCGCACATTCAACCCTTTCAACCCTTGTTAACCTACTTGAAAACGCGATGGCACAAAAGCCCTATATTGAACAATTGGCAAATCGCCTCTCACACCATTTCTCCTCCACGATCCTCTTTTTGGCGATTGCGACGTTTTGGGGTTGGTATTTTTGGCCACACAGTTTTGATCGCTCTTTGATGGTGGGGATTTCGGTCATCATTATCGCTTGTCCGTGTGCATTGGCTCTGGCAACTCCGGTTGCCACGTTGGTAGGATTGTCATTGGGGGCGAAAAGGGGGATTCTCTTTAAATCGGCCTCACAGATTGAGACGATGGCTCATGCGACCACCGTGGTGTTGGATAAAACGGGGACAATTACCCAAGGAAGACCCGAAGTGACCAAAATGATGACGCATCACCCTTTTGAGATCGGTGTTTTGGCGACGATTGTCGCTTCTTCTAAACATCCGATCAGTCGTGGGGTTATGGAGTATTTGGATCGTCATTGTGATTTAATTGAGACACTCTCTATCGAAGAGATCAAAGAGATTCCGGCGCGTGGTATGGTCGGGAGATATCAGGGGATGGTGGTCGCCGGTGGGAACGCTCAACTCATGAATGAGTTGGGGATTGTGGTTGAATCATCAAGCGATAAGAGTGTTTTCTATTATGCGGTAGATCACGTACTGGTGGCGACGTATGAACTGCGTGATCTCCCTAAAGAGGGGTCAAAAGAGGCGATAGCGTTGCTCAAATCGATGGATCTTCGTGTTGTGATGCTCACTGGTGATCATGAGGGATCTGCAAAAAGAGTTGCCTCTGAAGTGGGGATCAGCGAACTCTACGCCGAGCTATCACCAGAGGGGAAAGCAGCCTTTATCGATGAATTGCACGCTCAAGGAGATGTTGTCGTGATGGCGGGGGATGGGATAAATGATCTCCTTGCGCTTGCCGCTTCAGATATTGCGATTGCGATGGGGCGTGGCAGCGATATTGCGATTGAAGTGAGTGATGTGGTGGTGTTGAACGATTCTCTTGGATCGTTAGCCGAATCGTTTGCCATCAGCCGTCGTACTTATCGTCTTATCAAACAAAATCTCGGTATTTCGTTGGTGTATAATTCGATCACGATCCCTCTAGCAATGATGGGGTATGTGATTCCGCTGATCGCGGCGATTTCAATGTCGTTTAGTTCGCTCCTTGTGGTTGGAAACTCGATGCGGGTTAGATGGTTGACTAAATAAACAGTTAAAAAGTAAGGGAAGGGTATGGATGCTTGGGTAATTGCAATGATGCTGGGTGCATCACTCCTTTTGGGTGGAGTAGCACTTATCGCTTTTTTATGGGGAATTAAAAACGGTCAATTCGATGATGAGAAAAAAATGATGAATCAGGTATTGTATGATGATGAAGCAGAACTCAATGATGCAGCGAACCAGCAGCGCAAAAAAGAATTAGCAGAAAAAAAGAGGGATATCGACCAAAATAAAATGGAGAGTAATTTTTAAGAGGAAAAAAGTGCGATCTACCGCACGTAAGCCTTCCGCCGAGGGAAGCTCAGCGTTAGCGTAGCCAAAGGGGTAGTCCCTTTGGGGTTTAAATTATTTGATCCCTGCGATGTAAGAAGCAAGAGCTTTGATATCAGCATCTGACATAGAAGCAACTTGACCTTTCATTAATGCACCCATACCAGCTTTGTTTTGTTTACCAGCTTTGTATGCTTTCAAAGAAGCTTCGATCGCACCAGCAGATTGACCTTTTACGATTGCAGATTTACCAAGGGCAGGTTTTTCGAAAGAAGCACCGTGACAAGCAGCACATTTACCAGCCAAAGCTTTACCATCAGCAGCCATCAAAGACACACCAGCGAACAGCATTGCAAGAGCAATTTTTTTCATTTGTTTTCTCCATTAAAAATTTGACTGCTATTATATTCCTCTCATTCTTAAACCACTCTAACTGTTTAAGCTTTAATGTAGAGTTTGTTACAATATGACCCTACCTTTAGGAGGGATTTTGGATGCGTTACAGTGATACTGATTTGAACGGAAAAACGATTTTGATTACGGGGGGAGCTGGATTTATCGGATCAAACCTTGCTTTTTATTTTCAGGAATATCACCCCAATGCTCACATTGTGGTTCTTGATTCGTTTCGCTCAACCCAAACCCTCTCCAACGGGAATCTCAAAAGTTTTGGCCATTTCAAAAACCTGATCGGATTTTGTGGTGAGGTGATCAGCGGTGATATTAACGATAAAGCTTTGATGGCAACGTTGATGCAAAACTATCAATTCGATTATATTTTTCACGAGGCGGCGATTTCGGATACTACCGCACTTGAACAGGACTTGATGATTCAGACGAATGTCAATGCGTTTAAAGATCTTTTGGATATTGCGGTGGTTCATGGTGCCAATATGGTTTATGCCTCATCTGGTGCTACGTATGGTGATGCCCCATCTCCGCAAGTGGTAGGTCGTGAAGCCCCCCAAAACGTGTACGGCTTTTCAAAACTGATGATGGATCATTTGGGGCGCCACTATGCCAAAAAACATCCGAACATCTCGATTGTGGGTCTGCGCTATTTCAACGTCTATGGTCCAAGAGAGTTTTTCAAAAACAAAACCTCCTCGATGGTGGTACAATTTGGACATCAATTGCTTGCAGGAAAAAATCCGAAATTGTTTGAGGGATCAGATAAGATATTGCGCGATTTCATCTACATCGAAGATATACTCCAAGCGAATATCCTCTCCATGAACCCCAAAGAATCTGGGGTATTTAATGTTGGAACGGGGAAGGCGCGATCGTTTCAATCGATGGTCGATATTCTCCAAAGCGAATTGGGGACACATTATGCGTGTGAATATATCCCTAATCCGTACATTGGACGGTATCAGTTTCATACCGAAGCCGATATTGAAACGACTAAAGAAATATTGGGTTATGCTCCACGGTTTAGCTTTGAAGAGGGGATTGCAGCGTATGTGCCTGAGATCAAACGACTTTTTGAGCAGGAGCTTTCATGAAGTCATTGCATGAAAATCATCCCCATATCCTTGTTGTTGGGGATTTGATGATCGACCATTATCTGTGGGGAGGGTGCGAGAGGATATCTCCTGAAGCTCCGGTTCAGGTGGTGGATATCGCACGTGAGACGATGGTTCTCGGCGGCGCAGGGAATGTGATCAATAACCTCATTGCATTGGGTGCAAAAGTCAGCGTATGCGGCGTCATTGGAGATGATGAAAATGGGCAAGAACTCCTCTCTATGCTCTCTTCTGTCGGTGCTTCAAGCCAAGGATTGATACTTCAGCACGGGCGAAAAACCTCGAAAAAAAGTCGTGTGATCGCTTCTAACCAACAAATTCTCCGATACGACCAAGAATCCAAAGATGCTATCGACAAAACGAGCGAGCGTGCTATCGTATCGTATGTGATCGATGTAATCGATACGTGCGACATAGTGATCCTTTCTGATTATGGCAAAGGGGTGATTACCGATGCAGTTGCCAGCGGGGTGATTGCCGCTGCCAAAGCGGGGGGTAAAAAAGTGCTCGTCGATCCAAAAGGGAAAGATTACCGCAAATATCGCGGTGCCTATCTCCTCACCCCTAATAAAAAAGAGGCATCCGAGGCGACAGGAATTGTAATCAACGATGATATAAGCCTTCAAAAAGCCATAGTAAGTCTAAAAGAGATGTGTGCTTTGGAGTGTTCGATGATTACCCTCTCCGAAGATGGAATCGCCATTTATGACCATACAATGCGCCGTTTTCCAACCGTTGCAAAAGAGGTTTATGATGTGACGGGTGCGGGGGATACGGTGATCGCATCGCTCTCATTTGCCCTTTGCTGCGGGTTATCGATTGACGAAGCCGCACCGTTTGCCAATCATGCCGCTGCCGTCGTCGTCGGTAAAATCGGTTCGGCTACGGCAACGCTCAGTGAGATCGAAGAGTATGAATCGAGTTTGCATCAAAGCAGCTCGGAAATGCATATCAAAACCAAAGAGGAGATCTATCTTCTGAGCAGTCGCCTCAAAAAAGAGGGGAAACGTGTGGTCTTTACCAACGGTTGTTTTGACATCCTCCATGTAGGTCATGTCAAATACCTCCAAGAGGCGAAAAGTTATGGGGATATACTGATTGTCGGACTGAATTCGGACAGTTCGGTAAGAAAACTCAAAGGCCCAAGTCGTCCAGTCAATACTGAGGTTGATCGTGCCTATATTTTAGCGGCGCTTGAATCGGTCGATTATGTTGTTTTATTTAGCGAAGAGACGCCGCATGATTTAATCAAGAATATCGCCCCCGATATTTTGGTCAAGGGGGGCGATTACGAAGGGAAAGAGGTTGTTGGAGCGGAATTTGCTAGAGAATTGCGATTGGTGCAGTTTGTGGATGGGAAAAGTACTACCGCAACGATTGCACGAATACATGAAGGGATAACATGCTGAAAAAAATTATTGTAGCGCTTTTAATGGGGACCTCTTTGTTTGCCGTTCATCAAGTCGGTGTTAACGTCAACGATAAAGAGGTTGGGGGTGAGATTCGACTCGACATGGGGCGTATGGGAAATGCGATGAGCAATGCCTATATCGGTGCACGGTTTTTGAACGGGGATAATAATAACTCCAAAACCATCACCAATCCTGATCCGCTGATGGAGGTCTCATTTGTGAGTATGGGGGATGTCAATGGAGTTTCGAGATTAAAAGTGGGGCTTGGAATCAAAGCCGCCTATACGGAGATTGACGGAAGCCGATATGCGGCGATCCCTTTGGGGGTTGAGGGGGAGCTTCGATTGCCGCTCAATACACCATTTCCTCTCTATCTTAATGGTGCGCTCTATTATGCCCCTTCGGTACTTAGTTTTAAAGAGGGGGATGGGTATATGCAGAGACATATCGGGATCGATGCGAAGCTGATTGATAATGCCCGTATCGGAGTAGGATACCGAACTATCGATACTGATTTGAAATCGCGGGATGTTGTTTATAACGATGCGTGGTATTTCGGGATGAGACTCGATTTTTAATCTACTTTTTGTATCGGCAAAAAGTAGCAAAAAACCTCATTTCCTGAGCAAATCGCCTGTGCGACCCTTA